>CAZQRR010000064.1:0-9594 GCA_964595675.1 uncultured Rubrivirga sp.
CGGATTTCGAGTTGTAGGCCACCGTGGGCACTGGGATGGAAGTCGCCGAGATCGAGCGCGAGGACGTCTCGTCCGTCGGGGGGCAGGTAGCGCGCCATACCGATCGCAGCAATGGTGGATTCGTTCATCGATTCATCGTTCCATGCCCATGGCGTCAGCCCTCTGGGTGACTTATCGGATCGATCAGCCACGAGTACGAGCCCAGTCCCACGGGCCAGGACGCCATCGTCGTCCCGCCGAGGATCTCACTTTGTGCATGCACCCGACCCGTGGGCCCGGACAGTGCGTCGAGTGCTACGTGGGCGGTGATGTTGACCGATCCATCGGGGATGGGGCGCATGGGCCGACCTGCGGCGAAGCCTTTAAGCGTGCCGGCGTCCCAGACGCCGGCGGCACGGTCGGTGCGATCGTGGGCGTAGTCGATGGCGATCACGCAGCCGGATCGAACGATTTTCCGCGCCCTGGACCATAGGCGATCGCGCGTGAGACCGACCTCTCGTCGGGCACCGGGACGTGTCGCCGGCCACCATGCCCGGAGCCAAGCGCGAAGGTCCGAAGTTGACTGCGCATCGATCATGCGTGCTGCTGCGGGATCCGTCAGCCGCGCACCAAGCTCCTCGCCGCCGGTTCTCGGATCGACCAGAACGAGACGTGGCTCAAGGTCATCGTCCAGTTCGACGACCGGGCACGGAATGTCGTCGAGGAATTCGTGTGCGATCACGACGCCGTCCACGCTCCCATCGAACCCGGTTATGTCGGCCTCATCGTCGAGCAGGAACTTCCATCGCCACTCGATGCTCGGTGACAGTTCATCGGGGCGGCGTCGAAGGTCGATTCCCATCAGGTTGATGTCTGAGGGGAGCAGTGTCCGGAGTTGTTCGAGCAGCCCTCCGGACCCACTTCCGAGATCGATCACCCAGAACTCACGCGTGGAAGCGCGGTAGTTGTCCTCGATGATCGCACCAAGAGCTCGGGCAACTTCGTGACCGTATTCGATCGACGTCGAGAACTCATTCTCGGCCACATGCGTTTCGTAGAAGGCGCGATTAGCGCTGTCCCATGCGGCGTCCCAGGGTGCGAGGGTGGCTGCGGCCGGCTCCCACGACATGTCGGCACGGTAGTGGGACCGCCTAGGATCTCGTGGTGTGAGTGAGGCCGCGTGAGTGAGACCGGCCCGTCTCGATTGCGGATCGCGATCGTCGGATGTGGTCGCGCGGGGTCCGTCCTCGGTGCGGCGTGGCATCGGGCAGGTCACCGGATCGTCGGGGTGACCGCTGGATCGGATACCTCACGCCTTCGTGCTGAGGCGCTTCTGCCCGGGGTACCTATACGCGATGAATCCGACGTTGCCCTGGAAGCAGATCTGGTTTTGATCGCGGTGCCCGATCGCGCCCTACCGGAGGTGGTGGAGCGATTGGTTGCGCTGGGTGCTATTCGTGCCGGTCAGTTCGTCGTGCATCCGGCTGGCAGATACGGACTCGAGGTCTTGGCACCGGCAACGGCAGCGGGGGCAGTCCCGTTGGCATTGCATCCGGCGTTGCCGCTGACCGGTACGAGCATGGACTTGGACCGGCTCACCGGCGGTGTCTTCGGTGTGACTGCGCCGGAGGGATTGCGAACCGTGGCCGAGGCTCTTGTTGTGGAGATCGGTGCCGAGCCCGTGTGGATTCCGGAAGGCGCCCGAAGCGGGTACCACGCATCCCTCGCATTCGCGGCCAACTACGCGATGACTTTGGTGAACGAATCCGTGGATCTTCTGGCGAATGCCGGAGCGGAGGAACCCGCCCGCATCCTGGGTCCGCTCGTTCGAGCGAGTGTGGAGACCGCGTTGGAACGTGGGGACAAGGGTCAGACGGGTCCGATCACTCGGGGCGATGGCTCGACTGTGGCCGCACATCTTTCCTGGTTGGCTGAGCAAGCTCCGCTGGCCGAACAGGCATATCGGTCCCTGGGCAAGTTAACAGTTGATCGCCTGTTGGCCGCGGGAGTCATCGACACCACGCAGGCATCCGACGTACTGCGTGCGCTGGAGGAGATGTGATCGTCGTCGAGTCGCCCCAGGAATTTCGTACGAACGCTCATGGTCGACCACGTGCTTTCGTGCCGACGATGGGGGCGTTGCACGAAGGTCACCGCACCTTGATGCGTGCGGCGCGTGACCAGGTGGGCTCTGATGGCGAAGTGGTGGTCAGCGTCTTCGTCAACCCAACGCAGTTCGGCGCGAACGAGGATTTCGATCGGTATCCGCGCACGCTCGACGCCGACGCCCAAGCATGTGAGGACGAGGGTGTGGACATCCTCTACGCGCCCGCGGTCGAGGGAATCTATGGACCGAACCCATCGATCACCGTCCATCCAGGACCCCTCGCAAGCGAACTCGAAGGATCCACGCGTCCTGGGCACTTCGCTGGTGTGTTGACCGTGGTGGCGATCTTGTTGCATCAAGTGGCACCCACGCATGCCCTGTTCGGTGAGAAGGACTACCAGCAACTCGAACTCATCAGCCGGATGTGCCGCGATCTGTCGTTCCCGGTGTCCATCGTGGGCGTTCCGACCTCGCGTGAGGCCGATGGATTGGCCCGCAGTTCGCGGAACGCTTTCCTTTCGCCTGTTGAACGAGAGCAAGCATCCGCGATCCCTCGGGCACTGGACGCGGGAGCTTCGGCAGCCTCGAACGGCGCCGACACGGCACGCGCTGCGGCTCTATTTGAACTAGACGGGAGTGGCTTGCGGGTCGATTACGTTGAGGTGCGCGATCGAGATTTGGGTCCTGCTCCCCATCGAGGGGAAGCACGTTTGCTGGTGGCTGCGTACGCGGGGGATACGCGCCTGATCGACAATTGCCGCGTGGATCTCGGTGACGGTGGTGATCGATGAGTTCACCCACTGCCCTTTTGGCTCCTACGTCAGGGTGGACCACCGCGGCAGACGTCGTGGTGATCGGTTCCGGAGTAGCCGGTCTGACCACTGCCTTGCGCGTTCGCGCACAGGGCTTGCGTGTCCTATTGGTCACCAAGGCGACGGTGGACGAAGGTTCCACGAGGTGGGCACAAGGTGGAATCGCCGCGGCACTCGCCGACGACGATTCCCCGGAAGAGCACATGCGTGACACCCTCGAAGCCGGTGTTGGCCTATGCAATGAAGAAGCCGTTCGGATCCTCGTCACCGAAGGCCCGGACGCGGTTCGTGAATTGATTTCCTGGGGCGCGCGGTTCGACATGGATCCGACCGGCTCGATCTCGTTGACCCGCGAAGGCGGCCACCATCGCAACCGCATCGCGCACGCCGGCGGGGATGCCACGGGAGCGGAAGTTTCGCGGGCCCTCGTTGCAGCAGTCAGCGCCGACCCTGGAATAGAGATCGTCGAGAACGCACTCGTCCTCGACCTACTGAAGGACGAATCGGGTGCTGCTGCCGGCGTGACGTTGCACGTGATCGGTCCCGGCCGTCGTGATGGTGTCGGTGCTGCCCTGGCTCCGGCAGTCGTGCTGGCAACCGGTGGTTTCGGTCAGGTCTTCGGGCAGACCACCAACCCGTACGTGTCCACGGGCGACGGTGTCGCCCTCGCCCTGCGCGCCGGTGCTGCGGTTGCCGACCTGGAGTTCGTGCAATTCCACCCCACCGTCCTGTGGTTGGGTCCTCTCGCGCAAGGCCAGCAGCCCTTGGTCTCCGAGGCCGTGCGCGGGGAAGGCGCGGTTCTGGTCGACGACTCCGGGACGCGGTTCATGCAAGGGGAGCATCCGATGGCCGACCTCGCACCGCGGGATGTCGTGGCGAAGGCCATCCGACGTCGAATGCGCGAAACGGGTGCAGCGCACATGTGGCTCGACGGTCGGCGATTGGGTGCCGATATGTGGGTCCACCGGTTCCCGACGATCCTGGCATCCTGCCGCCTTCGGGGGATCGATCCGGTCACCGATCTGATTCCCGTCGCACCGGCGCAGCACTACGCCTCGGGTGGAGTGTTGACCGATCTCGATGGCCGCTCGACCATTCCTGGCTTATACGCCTGCGGTGAGGTCGCCTGCTCGGGCGTCCATGGAGCCAACCGCCTTGCATCGAACTCACTTCTCGAAGGCTTGGTCTTCGCCCGTCGGATCGCCGCTGCGATCGAAGTCGATCGACAGACGAAAGATCCCAAGACGTACGCCGCGCCCAGGAGCGATACATCGGGATTCGTCATCACGAATTCGGTGCGTCGCCCACTGCAGCAGAAGATGGACGCCGATGCCGGAGTGTTGCGCAGCGCTAAGTCCTTGCATGAAGCAGCGATGTGGATCCAGGACACCATTGCGGCACCGGACTATCGGGGCAATCCCTGCACCGAAGACTGGGAGACCACGAACCTGATCACGGTGGCGCGGGTTCTCGTCGAACATGCGCAGATCCGCGAGGAAACCCGCGGATCGCATTGGCGCGAAGACCATCCTTCAACCCAGGAGTCGTGGCGAGTCAGGCTCGTCACGACGATGGATGACGATGGCACCTTGACGACGGTCCGCCGCTCGCCTGATTGGACTCCGGTAGACCGTGCTCCGGGAAGTGAGGTTCGGTGATGCGCTACCCCACGTATCGACTGAGCCCGAAGACCACTGCGCGATTGGCGGCGGCGGGGCTGTCTCCCTTGGAAGTCGAATCTCTTGCTCTGCGTGCGGTCGAGGAGGACATCGGCGACGGCGTGGACGTTACGACCATGGCCACTGTCCCCGCAGAACAACGTGGCCGGCTTGATTTCGTCTCGCGTGCATCCGGGGTGATCGCCGGACAGATGGTTGCGGCGGCGGTTTTCGATGTGGTGTGCGGCGAAGACCTCGGCGTCGACATCCGAGTAGACGACGGATCCGTGGTCGAGTCGGGAACCACGATCATGAGCGTCACGTCCCTCACGCACAATCTGCTGCGAGCGGAGCGGCCGGCGCTGAATCTCCTGGGACACCTCAGCGGTGTTGCCACGGCCACAGCAGCCTGGATGGAGCGATTGCATGGAACCGGCGCCGCGGTGCGAGACACCCGTAAGACCACACCCGGGATGCGCGCGGTTGAGAAGTACGCCGTGCGCATGGGCGGTGGACGAAACCACCGAATGAATCTCGCGGACGCTGCTTTGGTGAAGGACAACCACGTGGTTGCCGCAGGTGGAGTCGCGCAGGCCTTCGCTGCGGTTCGTGAGAAGTTCCCGGATGTTCCGGTGGAGGTCGAGGTGGACGATCTCGACCAACTGGATGAGGCGGTGGCTGCGGGGGCAGATCTGATCCTGCTCGACAACTTCACCATCGAGCAGATGGTGGAAGCCGTTCGACGCAATGACGGTCGGGCGATGCTCGAGGCTTCGGGGGGTCTGACGTTGGATCAGGCTGCGCAGGTCGGAGCTACCGGCGTGGACTACCTTGCGGTCGGTGCACTCACCCACTCGGCTCCGGTCATGGATATCGGCGCAGACTTGACGATCCTCGGCTAGGAGATCCCATGCTCTTGACGATCGACGTTGGTAACACCAACACGGTGCTGGGCTTGTTCGACGGAGATCAGTTGAAGGAGTCGTGGCGGATCACCACTCACGCGCGGGCAACCGGTGATGAGATGGCTCTCACGTACCGAGGCCTGCTCACCTCGAAGCCCAAGGTGACAGGGCTGGCCCTGTGCAGCACCGTTCCGAGTGTCCTGCATGAACTGCGTCCGATGATCACATCCTTCTTCCACGACATCCCGGTGGTGATCGTGGAGCCGGGAACCAAGACGGGCGTGCCGATCCTCACAGATAACCCGAAGGAGGTCGGCGCCGACCGAATCGTGAACACCCTCGCTGCCCACCATCAATTCGGTGGACCGTGCATCGTGGTCGACTTCGGCACATCGACCAATCTCGACGTCGTATCCGAGAACGGTGAGTTCCTCGGCGGCGCCCTCGCCCCGGGAATCGACATCTCCCTGGAGGCCTTGGCCAATCGAGCCGCTCAGCTTCGCAAGGTCGAGGTGGTGCGCCCGCGGTCACCGATCGGCAAGAACACGGTCGAGGCCCTGCAGTCCGGCGCCGTCTATGGATTCGCCGGGCAAGTCGATGGATTGGTGGATCGAATCATCGAGGAAATCGGTCCGGTGACCGCCGTTGTCGCTACCGGTGGACTCGCCTCCGTGGTGATCGGGGAGTCCGAAACGATCACGCACCACGATCCGCATCTGACGCTCACCGGCTTGCGGTTGGTTTTCGAACGCAATCACCCTGCAGGCGAGTAGGGCCGGCCGGCGTCCAATAGCCTTGCCCACCGTGGACAGCGCCGATATCGAGGACGATCTGCCGGAGCAGATGCGCATCCGACGCGCCAAGCGGCAGGAGCTTAAGAACCGCGGCATGGATCCCTACCCGGTGGAGTTGCCCATCACCCACGAGGTCGCGCACATCCGCGCGGCGCACGGGCATCTCCAGGCCGACGAGCATTCTGGAGAGCAGGTGGGGATCGTCGGTCGGGTGATCTTCTCCAGGAACACCGGCAAGTTGTGCTTCGCGACCCTGCGCGCTGGGGATGGAACCGAGATCCAGGCCATGCTGTCGTTGGACAAGGTGGGGGAACAGGCGCTGGAGGACTGGAAGGAACTCGTCGACCTCGGGGATCAAGTCTTCGTCCAAGGTGAGGTCATCTCCTCTCGCCGTGGAGAGTTATCGGTCCTCGCCGACGAATGGCGCATGGCGGCCAAGGCTTTGCGGCCGCTGCCGGTTGCACACAAGCCGTTGAGCGAAGAGGCACGTGTGCGTCAGCGCTACGTGGACCTCATCGTTCGCCCGGAGGCAGCCCGTATCGCCCGACTCCGAGTGGATGTGGTCGCCACCTTGCGACAGGAACTGACCTCGCGGGGCTATCTGGAGATCGAGACCCCAATGCTGCAGACCCAGCACGGTGGGGCAACGGCCCGGCCGTTCGTCACCCATTCGAATGCACTCGACATCGATTTGTTCTTGAGGATCGCCCCGGAGCTGTTCCTCAAGCGTGCGGTGGTCGGTGGCCTTGAGCGGGTATTCGAGATCAACCGGAATTTCCGCAACGAGGGCGTGGACTCCAGTCACTCGCCAGAATTCGCAATGCTGGAGTTCTATCAGGCATTTGCGGACTACCAGACGATGGCGACGATCACCCGGGAACTGATCCAGGCCGTTGCGCGGGCCGTCACGGGAAGCGAGATCGTGACACGAGCGGACGGTTCATCGATCGATCTGTCCGGTGAGTGGGATCGAATCGATTTGTATGAGAGCGTTTCGTCGGCATTGGGATCGTCCATCAAGCCTGATACCGGTCGCGAACAACTCGTGTCCTTGTGCAACGCGGCAGGGATTTCGGTCGCACCCACCTGGGTTCCGGGCAAGTTGGTGGAAGAGCTCTTCGAACACCACGTACTTCCCTCGCTTGGTCAACCCACATTCGTCATGGACTATCCGGTGGACACCTCACCCCTCGTCCGCTCACATCGTTCCAAGTCCGGTCTAGTGGAGAAGTGGGACTTATACATAGGTGGCGTCGAACAGGCAACCGGCTACTCCGAACTCGTCGATCCGGTCGTGCAGCGAGAGAGACTCACCGACCAAGCCGCCCTTGCGGCACGGGGTGACGACGAAGCGATGCGGGTCGATGAGGATTTCCTGCGGGCCCTCGAGCACGGTATGCCCCCGAGTGGGGGAGTGGGTTTGGGAATCGACCGGTTGCTGATGAACCTCACTGGCTACGGTATCCGCGAAACCATCCTGTTCCCGCTGGTGAAGCCGGAGCGCTAGATGACTGCAGCCATCATCCGACCCGCACGCACCCACGACGTCCGCGCCATTCGAAGCCTGATCGATGAGTACTCCGTCGATGGACATCTTCTGGCCAAGGCGACCGTCACCCTCTTCGAGGACATCCAGGAATTCGTAGTAGCGGAGATCGACGGCACGGTGGTCGGCTGCGGTGCCTTGCACGTTATGTGGGAGGACCTCGCCGAGGTTCGCACGCTGGCAGTCTCCGGTGCGCATCTGCGGCAGGGCCTGGGCTCGCTGATCCTCCAGGCGCTACTGGAGCGTGCCCGCAGTATCGGCATTCGCCGCGTCTTCTGCTTGACTTTCATGGTCGGCTTCTTCGGCGAACACGGTTTCGTCGAGATCGACGAGGCTCCGATCGGACATGACGTATACGAACAACTCCTGCAGTCGTACGACGAAGGTGTCGCTGAGTTCCTCGGTCTGGAGCGCGTCAAGCCCAACACATTGGGCAACCACCGGATGCTGCTCGAATTGCTCTGAGTCGCTCAGCCGGTGTTGCGCAGACCAGTGGCTATGCCGTTGATCGTGACCGACAGAGCTCGTCGCAGTTGCTCACTGACCTGCTCACTCGATCCTCCTCGAGAACGAATCCGGTCCAGCAGCGACACTTGCAATGAATGCAAAGGCAGCAGATAGGTATCGCGGGTGGCGAGTGTTCGGCGAAGACTCGGATTCTCCTCCAGCAGTTCCGCGCCGCCCGTAATGTTGAGGACCTCGGCAACGGTCAGTGCGTATTCAGCTTCGATGTCCTCGAAGATGTGGCGCAGTTCTTGTGGAACCAAGCGATCCACGTACTGACGTGCAACGTCCAGGTCCGTCTTGACCAACGTCATCGAAACGTTCGAGATGAAGTTGCGGAAGAAGTGCCATTGGTCGTGCATGTCGGCGAGGTCGTCCGCGAATCCGGAATCTCGGGCCGCGCGGAGGCCCGAACCCACTCCGTACCAGCCGGGGACGATCTGGCGGGACTGCGTCCAGCCGAACACCCACGGGATCGCACGCAGATCCTGGATGCCGGCACTGCCGTCGGGCCTGCGGGCTGGTCTGGAACCGAGGTGCATCGCACCGAATTCCTCCACGGGTGTGGAGAGCGTGAAGTAGCGCGGAAGGTCGGGGTCTTCCACGAGAGCGCGGTACTTGCGCTGGGCGCTAAGCGACGCCTCGGACATGACCGAGTCCCAGCGCTGGAGTTCCTCGTCTGATTGCCGGGGTTTGCGGTGCAGCAGTGATGCGTCCAGGACGGCGGCCACCATCTGCTCCAAGTTGTCCCGAGCAAGTGCCGGTAGCAAGTACTTGTCGCTGATCACCTCGCCTTGTTCGGTGACCTTGATCTGTCCGTCGAGGACACCCCAGGGTTGGGCGAGGATCGCGTCGTAGGTCGGACCACCTCCACGGCCCACGGTTCCCCCGCGGCCATGGAATAGTCGCAAACGCACGCCATGAGCCCTTGTCACATCTCGCAGGCGTCGTTGGGCGAGATGGATCTCCCATTGCGAGGTGGTGATGCCGGCATCCTTATTCGAATCGGAATAACCGAGCATCACCTCCTGCACGTCACCGCGAGAAGCGACTATGGATCGGTAGACCGGATGCCGCAGAAGAGCCTCGATGATGGTTCCGGCATTGCGGAGCTCCTCGACCGTTTCGAGCAACGGCACGAATCCCACGCGCGCAGTGCCATTGACGGCATCGACCAGTCCAGCCTCCCGAGCCAGGACCACGGCAGCGAGGATGTCGTCGACCCCCCGTGTCATGGAGACGATCACCGATTCCACCGGTCGAGCACCGTAGGTGTCGAGCAGCCAGCG
>CAZQRR010000065.1:0-9547 GCA_964595675.1 uncultured Rubrivirga sp.
AACCCCAAACCTTCTGATCCGTAGTCAGATGCTCTATCCGTTGAGCTACGGGCGCTTGCGCCCCTGGCCTGAAGCGCAGCGGGAAGTCTAGCCGGGCGGTTCGGGGTGCGGGGAGGCCACCCACATTGCACACTGCTTCCATGGACAACGCGTTCAACACCCCCGATCCCTCTCGCCGGGCCTTCCTGGTCGGTATGTGCGGCGCAGCGGCGCTAGCGGCCGGTGGAATGGGTACCGCACTGATCGCCGACGACGCCATGGCCGCCACCGGCATCAAGCGTCGCAAGAACGGCACCGTCGTGGTGAACGTGGACAAGGTCCCCGCGCTGCGCCAAGACAACTCCCGGGTGCTTCTCGGCAACGTCAAGGGGACGCCGGTGGCAATCGTTCGCCAGGGCGACACCTACACAGCACTGAACCTGCGGTGCACCCACCAGGGCGCGACCGTCAACGCCGATTCCGCCGGTTGGCGCTGCCCGCTGCACGGATCGCAGTTCGCACTCGATGGTGAACTTGAGCGCGGCCCAGCGCTGTCGCCGCTCGCCGAATACGACTCCCGCTGGAACTCCCGCAAGCGCAGGCTGATCGTCGGCTGACGAAACTTCGTCAGCGTCGGATCGTGTGGCGGAGGTGGAGGGATTTGAACCCTCGAGGGAGCTCTAAACTCCCAACCCGCTTAGCAGGCGGGCGCCATAGACCGGACTAGGCGACACCTCCACACTCTCAGGCCAAGAAATCTCTCCCTCGGCTGAGCGCCCGGAAAGGGTATCGGGCAGACTTGCCGCCGTGACAACCACGTTGGCGATCGACTGCGGAGGCGGGGGCGTCAAAGCGTCGGTGCTCGACGAATCCGGCACCATGCGCGCGCACCCGGTGCGTGTTCCCACGCCCTATCCGCTGCCGCCGTCGTTGTTCGTCAAGACGCTCACGGAACTGTCCGAGCAACTGCCCAAGGCGGACCGCGCGACAGTCGGAATGCCGGGGATGATCCGCCACGGAGTGGTCGTCACTACCCCGCACTACATCACTCGCTCAGGCCCGCGAACGCGCATCGATCCGGAGTTGGTGCCGCAATGGGAGGGCTTCGATGCCCAGGCCGCACTTTCGGATTCACTCGGAATTCCGGTACGTGTGTTGAACGACGCCGAGGTGCATGGCGCGGGTGTGATCGCCGGCCAAGGTTTGGAACTGGTCATGACCTTCGGGACCGGCCTAGGTTTCGCCGTATTCGATGGCGGCCGACTCGCACCGCACATGGAGATGTCCCAGGCGCCGGTGCGCTGGGGCCTCAGCTACGACAACTACATCGGCGAGCACGAACGCAAGCGACTCGGCGATGCCTTGTGGTCACGGCGGATCGGACGCGTCGTGGACGTCCTGCGCCCTGTGTTCTTGTGGGACCGGGTTTATCTGGGCGGCGGCAACGCGCGCCACATCACTCCAACCGTGCTGGCCAAACTCGGCGACGACGTAGTCATCGTTCCGAACTCCGCCGCACTCGCCGGTGGCGCGCGGGCATGGCAATTGCAGACCGACTAGCTCCCAAGAACCCAGCTCGATCCCAACACCCGCAACTCGTGGGTGTGGCGATGTACCTGGTCGCCGCCTTGTTCTTCGCGATCAATGGAGTTCTCGGCAAATCAGCCATCGAGGCCGGCCTCGATCCACTGCCGCTCGTCGAGTTGCGTAACGCCGGTGCCATGGTGATCTTGGTGGTGATCGTTGCGATCGTGCGCCCGGCCGCCTTCAAGGTCACCAAGAAGGAACTGCCGTTCCTTATGGCATACGGCGTGCTGGCCTTCACGCTCGTGCAATTCCTGTACTTCTTCACCATTTCCCGACTGCCGGTGGGCATCGGAACGTTGCTTGCCTTCCTGGCTCCGATCATCGTCGCGCTCTACGTGAAGTTCGTGCGCAAGCAACCGGTACGCAATCGCATCTGGCTCGCGATCGGCTTGACTTTGCTTGGTTTGGCTCTAGTCGCTCAGGTGTGGCAGGGCGCCACGCTCGACACCATCGGCTTGCTCTCCGGTCTCTTGCTCGCTTTCTTCCTCGCCCTCTACTGGATTCTGGGGGAATCCGGACAGAACCATCGTGACGCACTGTCCTTGACCATGTGGGGATTCATCTTCTCCACGATCACCTGGTCGATCATCAATCCGTGGACTCGATTCCCATTCGAGCTACTCACCCAACCGGCCGCGCCGATGCGACCGGGTTGGCCTGGGCTGCCAATTTGGCTGCTCATGCTCATCGGCATCGTGTTCGGAACCGTCATCTCGTTCCTACTAGTCCTCGGGTCACTTCGGCGATTGGGTGCGGCCCGCGCCGGCATCGTCGGCACGAGTGAACCGGTGTGGGCCGGAATCCTTGCCATGGCGTTCTTGGGCGAAACGCTGTCCCCGATTCAAGGTGTGGGTGGACTGCTCGTGGTCGCCGGCATCATCGTCGCCGAAACTGCGCGAGCCCAGCAGGTAACGACGGGTGAATTCCCCGTCACCGAGGAGTCGGTGGAATAAGGCTCGATTCGCGAACGATCAACCGCGATGGAATGACATGGATGGTCGGTTCGCGTTCGATTCCGCTGCCGGCCAACAGGCCGTCGTCGTCAATCATTCTCTCGAAAAGCAGTTCCGCTGCCTGGAAACCAATCGCCCGGGGATCTTGCGCAACCACGGTGATCGCGGGGTCGAGCATGTCGGCTAACGCGAAGTCGTCGTATCCCACCAGCGCTATCACGTGGTTGAGGTTTGCTTCCCGAAGTGCCCGGAAAACCCCCATGGCGATACGGTTCTGGGCCGCGAAGACCGCGGTGGGCCGCTGTTCACAGTCGAGCATCCGACGCATGACATCGGTTGCATCATCGGGGTTGCGGACATTGCGTTGGACGAACTCCGGGCGGACCGCCAACCCGGCATCCGACATCGCCTCGCGATATCCCTCATAACGCTCCTGGGCGGTGTCGAGTCGGGAAACCCCTCCTAGGAAGGCGATATCCCGGTGCCCGGCTTCGAGAAGATGACGCACACCCGCACGCGTCCCTTCTCTGTTGTTCGTCAGCACGCAATCGGCAGCTACTCCACGCGGGGCGCGGTCGACAAACACCACGGGAACCCCGATATCGCGCTCGTTCCACAAGGCTCCTTGATCACTTCCTGAGGGAACCACCACGAGGCCATCGACCCGCCGTGAGGAGAAGGCGCGGACTACGTCGCGCTCACGGACCGGATCGTCGGCGATGCTCGCGGTGAGCACCGCCATGCTGCGACCGCGGGCAGCTTCCTCGACGCCGGCGTGCACTGCTGCGGAGAACTCGTTGGCGACGTCCTCGACCATCAGCCCCACCGTGGAAGTCCGGCGGTCGGCGCGGCGAAGATTGCTCGCGGTGAAGTCCGGGCGGTAGTCGAGTTGATCGGCAGCTCGCTGGACCTTGGAAACGAGTTCCTCGGACACTCCCGCTTCGCTATTGATGACGCGTGAAACCGTTTTCAGACTAACCCCCGCCAGCGACGCGACATCCCGCATCGTGGACCGGCGCCGGGATGCAGGCACCTTCCGAGACTGGCCCGAATCAGACAACGTTGTCATCTCCCTGGCTTCCGGGTCTCGACGGGCAAATCGGTCAATGCACGGTCATGTTTCACCGCTGAGACGTCGGTTTCATGAAACATGGCCAAGACAACGTTGTCATGTCTCACACGTTGAGTAAAGACCCGTCATGCGGCGAATCCGCGGCAAACCTGTAACGGTTACGTAACGAGTAGCGCGCCGGGACTGGCGTGCCGGGCCTGCGCCCCGTAGAAAGGCATCTGTAGGAGGCGGTCGTCCGGCCGACTCCTACGCAGCACGATCACTGCACCACCAACCCCTCGAAGGGAAAACACATGTTCAAGCGCTCACGGCGCGGAAAGGCATTCACCGTCGTTGCGGCGGCCGGTGCGCTTTCCGTTGTTCTGGCCGCCTGCGGTGGGTCCGACGACTCCGGCAGCGGCGATGCGGGTGGCGAGGCCACCGAAGAGACGACTGAAGAAGCTGGCACCGAAGGCGGCACGGTTGCGGTCTCCTTGATCACCAAGGACTCCACCAACCCGTTCTTCGTCGCCATGCAGCAGGGTGCGCAGCAGGCCGCCGAGGCGGTCGGCGTCGACCTCACCATCGGTTCGGGCCAGTCAGAAGGCGACGACCAGGGTCAAATCGACCTGATCGAGAACGCCATCGCGCAGGGTCAGGCCGGCATCCTCATTACCCCGATGTCCGTCAACGTGAACGACGCCATCAGCCGCGCCCGCGAGGCAGGTCTGTACGTCATCGCGCTGGACACCCCGACCGATCCGCCGGACGTCGTCGACATCACCTTCGCAACCGACAACTGCTTGGCCGGCCAGGCCATCGGTGAGTGGGCCGCAGGCAAGCTCAACGGTGAGAAGGCCGTCATCGCCGAGCTCGTGATCTTCGACGATCGCGTTGTGTCCGTGGACTACTGCCGTGCGAACGGCTTCCTCATCGGCATGGGCATCGACGTGCCAGTGCTCGAGGACATGCTCAGCCCCGCTAAGAGCGGCTCCTACACCACAGGTGCCGGTGGCGAGTACGAGATCGCTTGCCTCGAGGCAACGGGCGCCAACGAAGAGGGTGGCCGCAAGGGCATGGAGAACTGCCTCGCTGCTAACCCGGACATCAACGTCGTCTACACGATCAACGAGCCCACCGCCTTCGGTGCAGCCGTTGCCCTCGAGGCAGCCGGCAAGGTCGTCGGTCAAGACGTGATCATGGTGTCGGTCGACGGTGGTCTCGCTGGCGTCGAGGCCGTCAAGGCCGGAACCATCCAGGCCACCTCGCAGCAGTACCCGCTGCTGATGGCCAAGTTGGGCGTCGAGGCGATCAAGACGATCGCCGACGGTGGCGCGCCGCCGGAGAACACCTCGGCCAATGGCCAGTTCTTCGACACCGGCGTGGTGCTGTGCACGGATGATCCGATGGACACCGTGACCTCGGCCCCGCAGGAGTCCGCGCAGTACTGCATCGACAACGCCTGGGGCTAAACCCTCGGCGATTCGATCGCATAACCACCGAGGGGGCAGCAGCGTCTCGCTGCTGCCCCCTCGGCTTAAAGCAAGACCGGGCAATCCCCCAACGCACCAAGGAAATTCGCCCAACACTCCCAGGAACCCGAACTGTCTGAGACCGACTCTCTGAGACTGAACCTGGAGGACCCCGGTGAGCGCACCAGCCACCCCGGACTACAACCTCGACGAGGAATTCGCCGTCAAGCGAACGCCGATCCAGCGCCTGCAGATGACGCTGCATCGCTACCCGTGGATGAGCTCACTCATCGTCCTGATCGTCGTCATCATCATCTTCGGACTGATCAACGAGCGGTTCCTGTTGCCTTCCACGATCTCATTGATGATTCAGCAGACGGTGATCGTCGGGACACTCGCGATCGCGCAAACTCTCATCATTTTGACGGCAGGCATCGACCTGTCGATCGGTTCGATCATGATCTTCGGTCAGATGCTGATGGCGAACTTCGCCGTCTACACGACCGCCTCGAATGTGCTACCGATCGCCGGTCAGAACCCGTGGATAGCGATTTTGCTCGGCATCTTGGCGGCCACGGCCGCGGGTGCCGTAAACGGCTTCCTGATAGTCAGATTCAACCTTCCACCGTTCATCGTCACCCTGGGCACCTGGAGTGTGTTCATGGGCCTGACGTTGATCCTGTTCAAGGCGCGCACGATCCAGGGCCCGGAGATGCCCGAGCAGATGAAGTTGATGGGGACCAGTTTCCCGCTCGGGCCGTTCAATCTCACCTTGGGCGTCGTGGTCATGTTCGTTATGTACCTGATCTTCGCCTGGGTGCTGAAGAACACCGCGTGGGGCACCCACGTCTACGCCGTGGGTGATGATCCGGTGGCCGCACAACTCACGGGTATCAGCACCAAGCGAGTGCTGTTCAGCGTGTACCTCGTTGCCGGCGTGATCATGGGCATCGCGGCCTGGATCACCATCGGTCGTGTCGGCTCGGCGAGCCCGAACGTCGATCCAATGCTCAACCTGCAGACCATCACGGCCGTGGTGATCGGCGGTACGTCCCTGTTCGGCGGTCGCGGTGCCGTGATCGGTTCACTACTCGGTGCCCTCATCGTCAACGCCGTTGAGATGGGTCTGTCGCTCGCTGGCGTCGATCAGGCTTACCGCATCACCGCAATCGGCATCCTCGTCATCTTGGCAGTCGGAATCGATCAATGGATCAGGAAGGTGAAGGCATGAGTGCCACCACCCAGGTAGAGCCCATCGTCAAGGGCCGCAACCTCGTCAAGCGTTTCGGAAGCGTCGTTGGCCTGAACCACGCGAACTTCGACCTCTTCCCCGGTGAAGTGCTCGCCGTGATCGGCGACAACGGTGCAGGCAAGTCCACCTTGATCAAGTGCTTCGCCGGAGCTCACACTCCCGACGAAGGTGAGATGTGGGTCAACGGAAAGCAGGTGTCTTTCCGCAGCACACACGAAGCCCGCGAGCACGGCGTGGAGACCGTGTTCCAGACGCTCGCCGTCGCCCCGGCGTTGGACATCTCGGCGAACCTCTACCTGGGTCGCGAGATCCGCAAGCCTGGCATCTTCGGCAAGGTGTTCCGCCAACTCGATAAGAAGCGAATGAAGCGCGAAGCCGGCGAGCACCTGCAGGACCTCGGCATCATGACCGTGCAGAACATCTCGCAGGCGGTGGAGACCCTTTCCGGTGGTCAGCGTCAGGCGGTCTCGGTCGCCCGTGCCGCCGCTTTCGGTAGCCAGGTGATCATCCTCGACGAGCCCACCGCGGCACTCGGGGTTCGCGAATCAGCGAAGGTGCTCAACTTGATCCAGGACCTGCGCAACCGGGGACTTTCGGTGATCTTGATCTCCCACAACATGCCGCAGGTGTTCGAGGTTGCCGATCGGGTTCACGTGCAGCGCCTCGGTCAGCGCGCTGCCGTCATCACCCCGCGCTCGCATTCGATGAACGATGCGGTTGCGATCATGACTGGTGCACTCGAGGTTCCCGAGGGCGAGCAGACGCTCACGCCGGTGAACGTCGCCGTCTAGATGGGGCTACCTGGGCACTAACTGCACTCTCAGTCGTATAGCGCGGGGCGCGTGGGAAGTTCAATTCCCACCGCCCCGTTGCTTGTCAGGGCCTCGATAGCCGCCAACGACGACACCCCCGCGGCGTAGCCATCCCAGGTGCTCGCGCCCTCGGGACCGCTTACTCCACGGATTGAATCGATCCACGCTTGCAGTTCAGCGCGGTACGCCTCGCCGAATCGGCCGAGCCACAACTCAGGGATGTCCTGGGAGCGCAGCCGATCGCTGGTGCGGGTGATGAAGGCTCCATCCCCCATGTCCAAGATTCCGTCGCTGCCCACCACTTCGCAGGTGACTTCGTAGCCGTAGCGGGCGGTCATGAACATCTCGATCGTGACCAGCACACCGGATCGGGTCCCGAAGGTCACCAGTAGCGGATCCTTCTGCCCGGCGGGAACATCGGGACCGGGCTTACCCGACACCACCTGCACCCACTCGTAATCCTCGCCGAGCAGCCAGCGGTTGATGTCCACCTCGTGCACGGCGGAATTCCTCAGACTCAAAGCGGTGTCGAGGCCGTAGGGGGCGTGGGCGTTGCGGTGCACGTTGTGCACTACGAGGGCGTCGCCGATCTCACCGGCATCCAAGGACCTCTTCAGCGCGACGTATCCGGGGTCGAAGCGCCGCATGAAGCCGAGCGTGATCAAGCGCTTCCCGAGTGCCACCTCAGTATCGAGGACGTGCTGCGCATCGGTGAGGCTCGACGCCAGCGGCTTCTCCAGCATCAGCGGTTTGTCCGCGGCCAGGCACGCGAGTGCTTGTTCGGCGTGCAGGTCATCGGGACTGGCGATCACCACGGCGTCCACCTGATCGTCCTCGATGACCGAGAGCGCCGAGGGAAGTGCGCGCGCATCGAGATCATCGGCCAGGGACTTGGCGCGTTCGGTGGCAACGTCGAAGACCGCCGAGACCGAGCTCCCCGAGACTTCCCGCGCCAGCGAGATCGCATGCGCGGTTCCGATGTTCCCCGTTCCGATGATTCCAACCTGAATGGACATGGAGCGCATTGTGCAGCACCACGATCAGCATCGATCTCGATTCGCACTACCCTTGCCGAGTGCCCGGATTCCTGAGTGATCTCACAGGTTCCTTTTCCACCTCATCTGCGCAGAATCCGACGGTGGCGATCATGGAAGCGGCATACGCCGATGCCGACCTGGACATCCGCTACATCAACTGCGAGGTCCCACCCGCTCGCCTCGCCGATGCCGTTCGCGGTGCGATCGGCATGGGCTGGCTCGGGTTCAACTGCTCGATCCCACACAAGCAGGCCATCATCGAGTACCTCGACGAACTTGCGCCCAGTGCCAGGATCATCGGCGCAGTCAACACCGTCATCAACAAGGATGGTCACCTGATCGGTGAGAACACCGACGGACAAGGATTCGTGGAGGCTCTTCGTACGGTAAGCGACCCGCAGGGCAAGGAGATCGTGATCTTCGGTGCCGGCGGTGCAGCACGGGCGATCGCCGTCGAGTCGGCACTCGCCGGCGCACGCAACATCACGATCATCAATCGCACGCCCGACCGTGGTCAGGAACTAGCAAGGGTGGTCGACAGCCACACGCCATCCAACGCCCGCTTCATGCCGTGGACCGAAAACTTCGTGATCCCCGAAGGCACGGACATCGTCATCAATGCAACATCCATCGGCTTCCACCCCAACGCCGATCAGACGCTGGACGTGGATACCTCCTCATTGGCCCCCGGCATGGTCGTCGCGGACGTGGTGGCCAATCCACCCATGACCCGGTGGCTCCAGGCTGCCCAGGCGGCCGGCTGCACTCCGCTGACCGGCCTCGGCATGCTCGTCAACCAGGCCCTGGTGAACGCCCGGCTGTGGACCGGACAGACCCTGAACGCAGCCGTCATGCATACCTCGCTCGAACACGCACTCGGCATCAAGTAAACAGACCAAGTAGACATACCCAGTAGACCCACAAGGAGAAGCACATCGTGGAAACCGCCGCATACGCCGCCATGACCGCAGGAGCACCGCTCGTTCCACACACCATCGAGCGACGCGAGCTGCGTCCGCACGACGTCTTGATCGACATCAAGTACTCCGGTGTGTGTCACTCCGACATCCACCAGGCGCGCGAGGAGTGGTTCACCTCGATCTTCCCGATGGTTCCCGGCCATGAGATCGCAGGAATCGTGCGCGAGGTCGGCGCCGACGTCACTTCCTTCAAACCAGGCGACCGGGTGGGTGTGGGTGTCTTCGTGGGCGCGTGCTTGGAGTGCGAGAACTGCAAGCGGGGTCTGGAGAACTACTGCGTCAAGGGTTTCGTTCCGACCTACAACGGCAAGGACTACGAAGGCAACGTCACCCACGGCGGTTACTCCTCCGCGATCGTGGTGGACGATCACTACGTCCTGCGAATCCCCGATTCCATGGAGCTTGACGTCGCCGCTCCCCTGCT
>CAZQRR010000066.1:0-9401 GCA_964595675.1 uncultured Rubrivirga sp.
TGCAGCGAGCGCACGCGGAAGTCGATTCGCCGGTCACCGACGATGCGGGCATGGTCGAATCTCTGGGAATCGACGTCCACGCGATCGATGGTCATGAGGAGGCATTCAAGGTCACCAGGCCGCTGGACTTCCTGCTCGCCGAATCCGTCATCGCGAAACGAAGGGTGCGGTAGTGGACTTGCGCGTGGGTATCGGTACCGATGTTCATGCATTCGCATCTGATCGGCCACTGTGGCTTGCGGGTTTGTTGTGGCCTGATGAAGAAGGTCTTGCCGGTCACTCGGATGCAGACGTCGCAGCACATGCTGTGTGCGACGCGGTGCTGGCGGCAAGCGGCCTCGGTGACCTCGGATCTCTCGTCGGCACGGACGATCCGCAGTGGGCGGAAGCCTCGGGTGTCAGCTTGATCGCGCATGCTGCGCAGACCGTCCGCGCATCAGGGATTCGCATCGTCAACGCATCGGTCCAGGTGATCGGCAATCGACCGCGTATCGGTACCCGTCGCGGCGAAGCCCAAGACGTGCTCTCGGCGGCGCTCGGTGCGCCGGTCAGTATCTCCGGAACCACCACCGACGGTCTGGGCCTCACGGGGCGCGGCGAAGGTCTCGCGGCCATTGCCACCGCGCTCGTTGAATTCCAGCACACCGAATAGTTTCGTTGGTTACACGACAACATGAGGGGAAGTCGATGAATAAGTTCCTTGCCGTCGCAGCATCGGCGGCACTACTCCCGGTAGCGCTCGCGGCGCCTGCCCAGGCATACGACCGCGACATGTATTCCTATGCTGCCGGCCACATGATCGGCCACGAGGACATCCCGGCGGCGCTGAATGTAAAGAGGGGAGCGAACTTCAGCGCTACGCCTTTCCGCGGCAAGAACTTCTTGTGTGGCGACGAGACCGCGCGCGTGGAGTACGCGGGAGGCACGATGCTGTTCAACATCAATTACGAGGGCAAACGGAACTCCTCAGGTATTGGCGTGAGCGTCACTCAGTACGCATCGGCCAACAAGGCGATCAAGGCATTCAATGAGTTGAAGGCGGGCCTGAAGAAGTGCGAGGGACCGGCGAGCGGTCAGCAGACCTTCGACGACGGCAGCACCGACACCTGGTCGCGCCTCAACACCACCGGTTCCGTCCCGCTTGTCACGGTTGCCGGTGTGGCCTCGGTCTTCGTGAATGAGAACTACGACGATGTGACGAGTGGCAGCCCCGACGGCACCTACGGCGGCGGGTCTTACAGCAGCGATAGTTACAGCGTCTACACGCTCGTGAATGACGTCATCATCAACACGAGCCGCTACACCGGTTCACAACTGAACATGTCCACTAAGGAGCGCAAGGCCGTCAACCAGGTCGCCTTCAACGCGGTAACGCGCTGGGTCGACTAGGGCCTCCGCTCACTCTGCCTCACTCCTAGCGCCGGCGCCTTCTATGGGTGCCGGCGCTAGTGTCTGTCCGTGTCTTCCTCCGCGACCGTGCGCCTGCACGACACCGCAACCCGAACCGTTCGCGAATTCGTCCCGATCGAACCGGAGCGCGTGGGGATGTACGTGTGCGGCGCCACCGTGCAGGGACCGCCACACGTGGGGCACATCCGAAGTGGGGTCGCCTTCGACATCATCCGCAGGTGGCTGATCGCCCGCGGTTTCGACGTCACGTACATCCGCAACGTCACCGACATCGACGACAAGATCCTGCACAACGCCGGGCACGAGGATGTTCCCTATTGGGTCGTCGCCATGCGCAACGAACGTGCCTTCACCTGGGCCTACGACACCCTGGGATGTCTGCCGCCCACGTACGAACCGCGGGCAACCGGCCATATCCCGGAGATGGTGCAGCTCATGCAGCGGCTCATCGATGCGGGGTACGGCTATGCAGCCGGTGGCGACGTCTACTTCGACGTGCGGGCCTTTCCGCAATACGGGTCACTGAGCGGTCAGAAGGTCGACGACATGCTCGCTGCAGACGACGCCGAGGCGCGAGCCAAGCGTGATCCGCGCGATTTCGCGATGTGGAAGGGTGCCAAGGAGGGTGAGCCCGCCTGGGATACCCCGTGGGGAAGCGGTCGACCCGGTTGGCATATCGAATGCTCCGCGATGGCCCACAAGTACCTGGGTGCGAACTTCGACATCCATGGCGGCGGCTTGGACTTGGTGTTCCCACACCACGAGAATGAGATCGCCCAATCCAAGTGCGCCGGTGATGGTTTCGCCAACTACTGGCTGCATAACGCGTGGGTCACGACCGCCGGGGAGAAGATGAGCAAGTCCCTGGGGAACTCCCTTCTCGTCTCCGAAGTGGTGCAACGGGTTCGTCCGATCGAACTTCGCTACTACCTTGCCGGTGCGCACTACAGGTCGATGCTCGAGTTCTCCGACGAGATGGTCACTGATGCAGGTCAAGGATTCCGGCGGATCGAGGGCTTCCTCACCCGTGCCGTGGAGGCACTGAAAGTCGAAGCCATGGAAGTCGATCCCGACTCACGGGCAGCAGCATTCGATGCGGCGATGGACGACGACATCAACACTCCACAAGCTCTCGCGGTCATCCATGGCGTGGTGCGTGAAGGCAACGCTGCACTCGCGGCCGGAGATCTGGCGACCGTACGCAACTCAGCGGCATCCGTCACGGCGATGCTCGACGTTCTCGGGCTCAACCCGACGCAGTGGCATACCCCAGGCTCCGACGAGCAGTTGACGGCGGCCGTCGACGGGCTGGTCCAGGTGGCACTCGACCAGCGGCAGGCTGCACGCGAGCGCAAGGACTACGCGGCGGCCGACGCCATCCGCGATCAATTCACCGCGATGGGCATCACGATCGAGGACACACCCGACGGCCCGCGCTGGTCACTGGGCGAAGCAACGAAGAGCGACGATGGCCGGTAATTCCCAACGCCGCGGTGCGATGCGCAAGGGCGCCAAGAAGAAGGGCGCCTCCGTTGGCTCGGGTGGTCAACGGAAAGCGGGCCTCGAAGGCCGCGGTCCCACTCCCAAGGCGACCGAACGCGGCCACCACCCGGCGGCGAAAAAGGCGAAGCGGCAAGCGAAGGAAGCACCGCGCACCCGGGCTTCGAGTAAGGCTTCGAGCAAAGCGGCAAGTAAGGCCTCCGGCGATGTGGTGATCGGTCGAAACTCGGTGCTGGAAGCGCTTCGAGCACGCATCCCGGCCACTGCTTTATATCTCCAAGTCAGGTCCGACCCCGACGACAGATGGCGGGAGTCCATTGCGCTCGCGCAACAGCAGGGCATCCCGGTCTTCGAGGGATCGAAGGCCGACCTGGACGCCCTTGCGCACCTCGGACTGCACCAAGGTCTTGTGCTTGCAGTGCCGGAGTACGAGTACGCCCACCTCGACGACGTCGCTACGGGCGATCTACTGGTGATGCTCGACGGCATCACCGACACCCACAACGTCGGAGCGATCGCCCGGTCGGCCGCCGCCTTCGGGGCGTCGGCACTCGTGCTCCCGTCTCGCCGGTCCGCGGGTATCACTGCTTCGGCGTGGAAGGCGTCGGCCGGAGCGTTGTCGCGCCTTCCCGTCGCACGCGTCACGAACCTGCGCACCGCTCTCGAGGAATTGCATGACAAGGGCTGGATGTCGATCGGGCTGGACTCCGCTGCTGATTTCGATCTCGATCACATCGACCAGGACGTGGTCACGGACAAGCTCGTGATCGTGATCGGATCGGAGGGTGAAGGCATCTCGCGCCTCCTTGGCCAAACGTGCGACTACCTCGCGCGAATCCCGATGGTCCACGAGCAGGAATCGCTGAATGCGAGCGTTGCTGCGGGTATCGCCCTCAGCAATGTGTTCAGTCGACGCGCGATGGATCGCTAGCCGGCGATTTGCGGTCGCACCACTGCGCGAATGCTGGGAACACCAAGACTGACAGCGCGCCTGCGCCGACCATGGCCGCAGCGCTGGCTTCGGTCATCAAGCCCAATTCGACTTGAATGGTCGTCACCGCCACGATGATGGGCAGACCGGTGGCAACCAGTGCAGCGAATCGTCCGCGTTGCCACGGATCGGGAATCGCCGAGCGGTAGATGACGAACTGTGGCAGGCCTCGAACCACAGCGAGCAGCAGGAAAAAGATGATCATCGGTAGGGGGTCCTCGATGATGGATCGAACATCCAAACGCGCACCGGACACCACGAAGAACAGTGGTATGAAGAAGCCGAAGGCGATCGCCTCGATACGCATCTCCACCGCGGACTCGTCGGATTGCGGTACGTAACGACGCACGATGATGCCGGCGATGAAGGCACCGAGAACCACGTCGAAACCGAACAGGCCTGCTGTTGCCAGCAAAGCGATCAGCAGCAGCATGGCAAGGCGGACACCGGTCTGGGAGCTGGACCGGTGACCGCTCTCGATGAGTGCTGCGACCTTCTCGTTCATGAACCGGCGCGGAATGGCCGCGAGGATGAGCGCGATGAGTCCGAAGACGATCAACGTCGCGAGTGCAACGAACGAGTTCTGAGTACCGAGCAGAATGGAGATAGCGATCAGTGGCCCGAGTTCACCGATAGCTCCAGCGGCCATGAAGAAGCGTCCGAGGGGAGTCTTCAACGTTCCGCTGTCGCGCAACTGCGGTAGCAACGTGCCCAGGGCCGTCGAGGTGAGCGCAATCGCGACCGCTAGGTAGTCCTGGACCAAGCCAGTAGCGACGAGTGCACCCACGAGCAGCACCGAAACGGCCAGTGAGATGAGCCAGCCGGAAACAGCGAGTTTGCCGCTCGTACCTCTGAGCACCCGTCCTTCGAGTTCCAATCCGGCGAGGAAGAACAGCATCCCCAGACCCAGGTCCGCGAGTAGGTCGATCGCGCCATCTACCGCGATCCAGCCCAGAACCTGGGGCCCGAAGATGATCCCCAGGCCGATCAGTAGGACAGCCCCGGCCACGCGGATGCGCGTGAGCCCCAGAATGAAAGGAACCGCCGCTGAGATCGCGGCGATGACGAGAAGGCTGGCTAGTTCGCGCTCAAGGTCCACGTGCGAAACCTAGGGGTTAGGTGTCCTCGGTGGGGACGGTGATCCGCAATTCCTCAGTGTGATCCCCCGGTTCCCCGCTCCGAGCACCGATCACCGAGCGTTCGTCGGGTTTAGCCACGAGCACGGTTTCCACGTAACTACGAACCGCATCGAAGAACGGAACGCTGTGCCCGGCTTGCTCGGACATGAACCAGCGGTGCTCGAGGATCTCGTGGAACATCTGCGCGGGCTCCATCCGCGAACGCAGACTCGCAGGGATCTCGACCATCGCGCCCTCGAACCGCTCGGAGACCCACTGGTGGGCGGCCAATTCTTCATCTTCCGGACCGAGTCCGATCTTGACGCGGTAGGAGTCGAGGTCATTCAGGAGTCGACGTGCCTGGTTCTCCTCCACGTCAAGACCCGTCAGTCGGATCAAGCGGCGTGAATGGTGACCGGCATCCACCACCTTCGGCTGCACGGTCATGTGCTCGCCGTCCTCGGCTGTCATCACCTGCAACTCGGCGAAGTCGAAGCCGAGTTCATTCAGTCGGCGGATGCGCGCCTCGAGTGGATAGCGGTCCTCGCGGGAGAAAACGATTGGGCTGGTGATCTCTCGCCACAAAGTGTCGTAGCGCGTGCGCAGGCTCACACCGATCACGATCGGATCTAGGTCCTGCTGCAACTTCTCACCGGCTTGCAGATCCATCAGTTCGCCGGCCACGTTCGTTGCCGCCGTCTCGAGGTCGTAGGCACGCTGACCGTCGGTGAGGGCTCCGTGCAATTCGCCGGTCTCCGCATCTACGAGGTACGCAGCGAAAGCGCCGGCATCCCGGCGGAAGAGTGTGTTCGACAGCGAACAGTCGTTCCACGAGAAGCCGGTCAGATGCAGCTCCACGAGCAGCACCGCCAACGCATCCAGCAGTCGATCTGCCGTTTCGGCCCGCAGTGTCGAAGAGAACAAAGCCCGGTAGGGAAGTGAGTACTGCAGATGCCGAGTGATCAACGCTGCCGGTAGTTCCTCACCATCTGCATCCGCTCGATCTCGCACGACTGCAACGGGTTCCACCGCTGGCACCGTTCGCTTGTTCAGTTCGGTGAGCAATCGATACTCGCGCTCAGCGAGTTCCCACTCGACTTCCTTGATGGCGTAGACGACGCCTTCCAATCGCACGAAGCGCACGATGTGCCGGGAGATACCGCGCGGCAGCGCCACCACCACATCCTCGGGCCACTCCTCGAGGGGAAGTTCCCAGGGCAGGAACGCCAATTGCGGTTCCGTGGCTACCCCGGTCATCTGCACAAGAAGAGCCTCCCACGACTCCGAGAAGTGCGTAGGTGGTCTGGGAGACTGCCGCAGTGAGTGTGGATATCCAGAGCAAAACCGATGCGCTCGTCATCGGTGCGGGTATCAGCGGGTTATCAGTCGCCGATCAACTAACCCGCGCCGGTCACACAGTCAAAGTCCTGGAGGCACGTGCGCGCACCGGTGGTCGGATTCTGGGTTCGCCACTCGACCTCGGGGCCTCGTGGTTCTGGCCGGGGGAGCAGCGGGTTGCTGCTCTCGCCGAAAGGCTCGGAATCGGAACGTTCGAGCAGTATCGCACCGGCGACGCCATCATCGACGACCTCTCCGGCGTGCAGCGCTATCCGGGCAACCCGATCGACGTCCCCGCGTATCGCTTCGTGGCAGGAACGTCGTCGTTGGCCGACGCCCTCGCCGCGCAGTTGCCTTCGGGAACGGTCCGTTTCGACCAAGTGGTGCAGGAGATCACCGCCGATCTCACGGTCTCCACTGACGATCGAACGTGGGAAGCCGACCATGTGGTCATCGCGTTGCCTCCAGCATTGGCGGTCAATTCGATTGTGTTTCCGTCGCAGTTGCCGCGGGAACTCATCGAGGTCGCTTCCCGGACGCCGGTGTGGATGGGTGATTCGGTCAAGGTCGTCGCGCAATTCGAGGAACCCTTCTGGCGACGTGATGGCTTAGCTGGCGCGGCCATGAGCCGTCGGGGTCCCCTCGCGGAGATCCACGACATGTCGGGCCCCGTAGGTGAGCCGGCAGCGCTCTTCGGGTTCGCGCGTGCGGCCTCGATGTATCCGGGCGTCGAAGCCGACATCCTCGAGCAACTGATCCGCATGTTCGGACCGCAGGCGGCAACTCCGATCGAAGTGCTGATCCAGGATTGGAGTCGGGAGCAGTGGACTGCGGTGCCGGGGCCAACGGGTTCGCCCGACTACAGCACGTTCGGCCACCGCGTCTACCGCGAACCTGCGCTGGGAGGCCGGTTGCATTGGGCATCCACCGAAACCGCGCAGCGCTATGCCGGTCACATCGAGGGTGCGCTTGAAGCGGCTGAACGGACAGTTGCCGCTGTTGTAGCGCCGTCATCGTGGAAGGGTGTGCGGTGATGAACGCAATCGAGGTGCGATCCCTTCGCAAGGTCTACGCGGACGTTGTTGCGGTGGACGACGTCTCCTTCGACGTTGCCCCAGGCGAATGCTTGGCCCTGCTCGGTCCGAATGGCGCAGGAAAGACCACCACCACCGAGATCCTCGAGGGATACCGCAAGCCCGATAGTGGAACGGCTCGGGTCCTGGGAGTTGACTCGTCCTCCGGTGGACTCGACTGGCGGTCTCGGCTCGGCATCGTCTTGCAGGCCGATCGAGACCTCGGGGACCTGACGGTGCGCGAGGCCGTCACCCACTTCGCCGGCTACTTCCCCAACCCGCGTGATCCGGACGAGGCGATCGCAGCCGTCGGCTTGACCGAGAAGGCAAAGGCGCGCAATTCCAAACTCTCCGGCGGACAACGCCGCAGGCTCGATGTGGCGCTTGGGATCATCGGTCGACCGGAGGTGTTGTTCCTCGACGAACCGACCACCGGCTTCGACCCAGCGGCGCGGCGCGAGTTCTGGGATTTGATTGCCGGCATCAAGGCCGAGGGCACCACCATCTTGCTGACCACCCACTACCTCGAAGAAGCCGAGCACTTGGCCGATCGTGTTGCGGTCATCGCACGTGGGCGCATCGTGGCGATGGACACTCCCGCTCGGATCGGGGGCAGGGCCGATGGCAAGTCCATCGTCAGTTGGAACGACGGTGGAGTGGAACGCACCGAAGAGACCGCGAACCCCACGCAATTCGTTATCGATCTGTCAAATCGATTGGGCGGAGAGATCCCTGAGCTGCAGGTCCGCCACCCGACCCTGGAGGACACCTACCTTGCTCTCCTGAAGGCACAGGAGGACCTGTGAACCGGGCACTCACTATTGGCCGCAGCCGCATTGTCCTCGAACTGCGTCAGTTCTTCCGCGATCGGGAGAGCGCGCTGTTCAACTTCATGCTGCCGATGATCCTGCTGATCATCTTCGGCTCGGTCTTCGCTAATCAGGAGATCGGTTTCGAAGACGTCACGTTCTCCCAGTACTTCCTTGCCGGGATGATCGCCTCCGGCGTTCTCTACACGTCATTCCAGAACCTCGCTATCGCGATCCCCATGGAGCGCGACGACTCGACACTGAAGCGACTCGCGGGCCTGCCGATGCCGAAGTCGGCGTATTTCATCGGCAAGGCCGGCATGGTGTTCGTCGCCTACGTGGCGCAGGTGATCGTTCTGTTGATCGTCGGAGTTCTTTTCTTCGGAATCGATCTGCCGACGTCTGCTGACCGCTGGCTGACCTTCGCCTGGGTCAGCGTGCTGGGACTGTTGTCCTGCACGTTGCTGGGGATCGCCTTCTCAGTGGTGCCGCGGCAGGGCAAGGGTGCTTCGGCAATCGTCGCGCCGGTGGTGTTGGTGCTGCAGTTCACCTCCGGAGTGTTCTTCGTCTTCAACCAACTCCCGAGCTGGATGCAGGATTTCGCCTCCTTCTTCCCCTTGAAGTGGTTGACCCAGTCGATGCGGTACGTCTTCTTGCCCGAAGGCGCCCAGGTGATCGAGGTGTCAGGGGAATGGCAGCTCGGGATGAGCGCCCTGGTGCTCTCGGCGTGGACGATTGGTGGGTTGATCCTCGCCCTGCTCGTGTTCCGCTGGTCACCGCGCGGGGAGAAGTAGGTCGTTCGCGGATGTGTGTTGCTCTCTCCATCGGTCCAAGTATTGCGTGTTGCGAGGACTATCACTGATGACTGAACTCAAGCCCATGCATAGCCCACCGCACCCTGGTGAGTTCATCTCCGAGGTCTATCTGGAGCCTTTTTGAGATCAGTGGTCGGGAACTGGCGCTGAAGCTGGACGTTGCTGCTTCGACGTTGAGCCGAGTCCTCTCCGGTGCCAGCCGGGTGACTCCCGAAATGGCGCTGCGGCTGTCCAAGACGCTTGGGCGGTCGCCGGAGAGTTGGCTAGCGATGCAGGATGCGCACGATCTTTGGCAAGCCCGCAAGCCCGCAATCACCTAGATCTTCGCAAGGTGACGCGCCTCAAGC
>CAZQRR010000067.1:0-9376 GCA_964595675.1 uncultured Rubrivirga sp.
TGCGATACGCACCAACTGCTTGAACGAAATCCCCCTGGATTGAATGACTACGTCGACTGCCATACCGAACCTTCGGGGCCGGCGAGCGCAGCGGCCCCGGCCCAAGTGCGGGCGGTCTGGGTATCTGCGGAGGCGGACGGGGCAACAACCACAAGCATCATCAATGAGGCGAGAGCACCACGCAGCACGATTCGACGCACGGCGTGAACTTACCGTCCAGCACGCTCAATCAGTGAGAAGTCCAAGGCTGCGGGCGCGTGCGGCGGCATCGATCCGGTCGGAGACGCCCATGCTGCGCATGGCGCGCTGCAACTCCTGCTTGATCGTTGAGACTGAATACCCGAGTGCTAGCGAGATGGAGGAATTCGACTTACCGACTTCCACGAGCCGCAAGATCTGCTGTTGCCGCGATGTCAGATGCAAGATTGCGGTATCGCGTCGAACGAGTCGGTCGGTTCGCACCGATGGTGTGTCCTGATGGGTCATCCACAATCCGAGGGCTGAGGAGAGTCCATCCAGCACAGCGAAGTCCAGGGAAGTCCACTGCCGCTTCGATCGGGTGATCCCACCGAAGGCACCGATAACTGTTCCTTGGAAGATGATCGGTGCGCTGATGACCTGACCCACTCCGAATCGAGCAATGA
This sequence comes from uncultured Rubrivirga sp., assembly GCA_964595675.1. Lineage (GTDB taxonomy): Bacteria > Actinomycetota > Actinomycetes > S36-B12 > S36-B12 > S36-B12. The sequence goes on from CAZQRR010000067.1 coordinate 645, forward strand.
ATCCCTCCCACAGACCTTCATCGACCCTGAGGGCTTCGAAACGGGTCGTCACTTCCTCGATCTCGTCGATGATCACCTCTGCCTCGCGCACACAGCGACTGAAGGGCGTGGGCACGGACAATGGCACCCGCCAGTACCCATCTACTTCACCGGGTGTGTAACCGCAGGTGCCGTGAAGCTCGAGGGCTTCATCCTGCACCTGAGTCACGGAGACCGCGGCGGTGTCGAAGATCGACATCGGGCCCATGAGCAGAGCCCGAGCGACGTTGTCAGGCTCCGGCAGGTTGGCCAGGAAGCGGAGGAATTGGGGCAGGGCGGCGCCACCTACCTCGTCGTACTGTTGCCATTCCGCGGTGTGCAGCACTATCCCCCTCCGTCGTGACTGCGGCATTTCCTGCCGGTTGTATCCCGGCTATGCCCGACTCTAGGGACTCCTGAGCCGGACACGAGTCCGATTTCTGCGAAATGCTGTCCCTTATGTCTACCGCGGGGGAGTAGACGCTGCGCGGGAGGCGGTCGCTGGAGGGTCGCCTCCCGCCCCTAACTACGGTTGATTCATGGCGCCCCAATCGTCCCGAAGCATCCCTTCTGTGGCACAGATCGCCCGTGCCCCCAAGGTGCTGTTGCACGACCATCTCGATGGCGGTCTTCGCCCGCAGACGGTGATCGACCTCGCCGAGCAGATCGGTTACCAGGGCCTGCCCAGCACGAATGCCGAGGAACTCGCCCGCTGGTTCTCCGAGGCGGCCTACTCCGGCTCCCTCGAGCGATACCTCGAAACCTTTCGGCACACGGTCGGCGTGACCCAGACGGCCGAGGCTCTCGCTCGGGTGGCCCGGGAGTGCGCGGAGGACCTGGCAGCTGATGGAGTCGTGTACGCCGAAGTGCGCTTCGCCCCGGAACTGCATACCGAGCAGGGCCTCACCCTCCACCAGGTCATCGATGCCGTGCTTACGGGGTTCGACCAAGGAACCCAAGAAGCGAAGAAGCGCAACGCCTGGATACGCATCGGCGTGCTGCTCACCGCAATGCGTACCGCAACCCACTCCAAGCAGATCGCCGAACTCGCGGTCGAATACCGGGATAAAGGAGTGGTCGGGTTCGACATCGCCGGCGCCGAGGCAGGGTTCCCACCCACCCGGCATCTCGATGCATTCGAATTCCTACGACGCGAGAACGCCCATTTCACCATCCACGCAGGCGAAGCCTTCGGTCTGCCGTCGATCTGGGAGGCGATCCAGTGGTGCGGAGCAGATCGCCTGGGCCATGGAGTCAGGATCGTGGACGACATCACGACCGATCCCGACGGCACCCACTCCCTCGGCAAACTCGCGGCCTACGTCCGCGACCGCCGCATTCCGCTCGAACTATGCCCGTCGAGCAATGTGCAAACCGGGGCGGCTGCCTCGATCGCAGAACACCCGATTGGCATGCTCCGCAAACTCAACTTCCGGGTCACCCTCAACACCGATAACCGCTTGATGTCCGGAACCTCCATGACCAAGGAGATGGAACTGTGTTGCGAGGCGTTCGGTTGGACACTCGATGACCTGCAATGGCTGACAGTGAACGCCATGAAGAGCGCCTTTATCCCGTTTGATGAGAGATTGGACATCATCAACAATCGGATCAAGCCTGCGTACGCCGAGCTCAGAGCCGAACGGAAGTAAAGGAGCATCCCATGGCCGTTATGGAAGCACTTGCCGACACCCACCACCGAGTCGAGGACGTGCGCGAGCAACTCGACAAGGTCCGTCACGCGCTGGACAACACCGACGCCGTCCTAGGTGTTGCCGACAACAGCCTGGAGATCGCCGAGGAAGTGATCGAAGAAGCGCGCAAGGTGATGCCGGTCGTGATTGCCGTGAGCCTTGCAATCACCGCGACCGCCGTGGTCGTCTACTTCATCCGCAAGCGCAACCACCAGCAAGAACAGCAGAGTCTGTAGAGCGAAATCCGTTGGAACGCAACTCGTCATAGCTAACTCACGCAGAACATTGGTAAGGCGACGCTGGCGGGACGACCATGAGGTCTTCGTCAAGCAGCGCCCGGGTGCAACGAGAGAGAGCTACCGATACGAAGCGGCAGGACTGGCCTGGCTGCGGCAGGCCCACGAAGAAGATGACGGATGCCCGGTCCCATGGGTTCGGGACGTGGGCACCGACCGGCTGACCTTGGACTTCGTCGTCACCACCACGCCTTCACCACAAGCGGCGCGAACCTTCGGCACCCAACTCGCCCGGACCCACAAAGCAGGCGCCGACGCCTTCGGCGAACTGCCACCGCAGGTGGACCAAGCCTTCATCGCCGACATCCCTTTGCCCACGGGAATCTGGGAGACCTTCGGCTCCTTCTACGCCCAGGCCCGCATCCGGCCGCTATCCCAGCGAGCTCAAGACCAAAACGCCATCACTCGAGCCGAGTACGCAATCCTGGAAAGGCTCGCCGATGCCCTGGAAACCGAAGACTCGCGACTCATCGGGCCAGCTGAACCGATTGCTCGGTTGCATGGAGATCTGTGGAGCGGCAACGTGCTGTGGCGCAGACGCGACTGCGTGCTGATCGACCCGTCCGCGCACGGTGGCCACCGTGAAGCCGACCTCGCCATGCTGGCTCTCTTCGGTCTGCCGCACTTCGACGACGTCCTCGAGGCCTACCACCACGAATGGCCACTCGATCCGAACTTCCGAGCGCGTATCCCGCTGCACCAGGTGTATCCACTACTCGTCCATGCGATTCTTTTCGGCGGCACGTACGGTTCCGCCGCTGCAAGCGCCGCGCGGACCGCCCTCGCTACCGTCTCCCCGTGAGCACGAACACCCACGAAGCCGACACCCTCAAGCCGAACAAGCGCCGTCACATCGGCGCCTACACCGAAATGCTGATCGGCTCGATCATCGGTTTGGTTGCTTCCTTCGTGCTCGCCGTCGACGCGCTGACCCTCGCGGCCAACCCCAACGCGATCTTCAGTTGCGACATCAGTTCCAAGATCTCCTGCGGCACGGTCGGTGTCACGTGGCAGGCGAACCTGCTCGGCTTCCCGAATGCCTATCTCGGTCTGATCAGTGAGCCCGTGGTCATCACCGTTGCCATCGCAGCACTCGGAGGAGTGCTCTTCCCGCGCTGGTTCATGCTCACTGCGCAGGCTTTCTATTCGATCGGCTTCGCCTTCGCCTACTGGCTGTTCTTTCAGTCCTATTTCGTGATCGGCGCGCTATGCCCATGGTGCTTGACCATCACCGTCACCACCACGCTGGTCTTCTTCTCCATCACCCGTGTGAACATCCTTGACGGCAACATCACGTTCGGGGGAGCAACACCCAAGGTCCAATCACTGGTCAAAGGCTGGGTTGACGTCTACGTGATGATCATCATCCTGGCGATCTTCGCTGCCATGGTGGTCGTCCGCTACTTCTGACGAAGCGCTAGCAGCCGATCCACCGCCCAGAACAGAAGGCCAAGGATGATGCCTAGCGCGGCTACGCCGGCAATGTTCGTCAATACGGCGGGCAGCCCGTAGGCGATCACGTTCAAGAATCCATAGGGATACGCCGCGATGAACTCGCCACGGATAAGGGTGTAGATCGCCCAGGTGATGGGGATGACGAGCGCGGTGAAGATGGACGCGAACGTGAGTTGGCGGCGCGGACCCACTAGCAACCACAAGAAGACAGTCATGACCGGAACGATGTAGTGCTTGATGGCGTTGACGATGATGTCCAGGCCTTCCACCTGGGCGTCGGGTGCCAGCACGATCGCGTAGATCAACCCCGTGATCGCGATCATGACGAGTGAGTCCATCCGCACCGCGTTCCATACCGCACCCCCGCGATCGGGATTTCGCGCGAGCATGGTCAAGACCACGGCCACGATCAGGTTGCTCAGGTTCGTGAAGTAGCTGAGCGAATCCACCACCCGACCGAATAACCCGGCCACGCCATCGGCGTTCACTCCCAGGGAGTTCGGCTGAATATCCACCGGCGGATACACGTTGAAGATGGTCAGCGCCATACCTAGGGCAAGTCCGAACCAGGTGATGCCTGCAGCGATTGCGTAGATACGCCGTGTGGTCACGCGGAAACTCTAGGTGCCGAGCGGGTGCCAGACGGTCTTGATCTCGGTGAAGAAGCGCAGCCGGGACAGTGTTGGAGTCTGGTCCCAGTTGGCGTTCGGCTTGGCTCCACGCACGCGCTTGACGGTTCCGGCTGCTTGTCGTTCTAGGTCTGCGGCGACTCCGTCGTCGACTATTCCCGTGAGGTCGAGTGCGTTGACGTCGGCGTGCTCGGCGAGCCACGGCATGACTTCGGCGGGTGCGCCGGTGAGGACGTTGACCACACCGGCGGGAACATCGGAGGTTGCCAGGCACTCAGCCAACGTGATCGCTGGAATCGGATGCACAGTGCTCGGCATCACGATCACCGTATTGCCGCTGGCAACGATCGGTGCGATGACCGATGTGAGTCCGAGAATGCTGTGAGCTTGAGGTGCGACTGCAGCCACCACGCCTGTCGGTTCGGGGATCGAGAAATTGAAGTAGGGGCCGGCCACAGGATTCGAGGTGCCGATTGCCTGGGCGTACTTATCCGCCCAGCCGGCATACCAAACCCAGCGGTCGATTGCGGCGTCGAGTTGGTGGCCGGCCTTCTTGGTGGAGACCCCTTCGCCTTGCTCGATCTCCGCGATGAACTGCTCGCGGCGGCCTTCCATGACCTCGGCGATGCGGTAGAGCACCTGGCCGCGGTTGTAGGCGGTGGCGGTCGACCATTTGCCGAACGCAGCACGTGCCGCTAGGACGGCGTCGCGGGCGTCCTTGCGGCTGGCCTGGGCGACATTCGCGATGAACTCACCGTTCGCGGCGGTGACTTCGTAGGTGCGACCTGACTCACTGCGCGGGAAGGCACCGCCGATGAAGAGCTTGTGGGTCTTGCGGACCTCGACTCTGCTCATGACGGATCCTCCACATTCAGGTACGCGCCCAACCCGGCGACTCCGCCTTCGCGGCCGAAACCGGATTCCTTGTAGCCGCCGAAGGGGCTGGTCGGATCGAACCGGTTGAAGGTGTTCGCCCAGATGACTCCTGCGCGCAGGTTGTTCGCCATCCACAGGATGCGGCTGCCCTTCTCGGTCCAGATGCCGGCGGACAGGCCGAAAGGTGTGTTGTTCGCCTTCTCGACCGCCTCCTCGGGAGTGCGGAAGGTCAGGACCGAAAGCACCGGCCCGAAGATCTCCTCGCGGGCGATCCGGTGGGCTTGGGTGACGTTCGTGAAGACAGTGGGCGGGAACCAGAAGCCCTTCTCGGGGATCGGGCACGTGGGGCTCCAGCGCTCCGCACCCTCGTCTTCGCCGGATTTGGTGAGTTCCTCGATCTTGGCGAGTTGCGCCGGGGAGTTGATGGCACCGATGTCGGTGTTCTTGTCCATCGGATCGCCCAGGCGCAGGGTCTGCAACCTGCGTTTGAGGGAGTGCAAGACCTCCTCGGCGATCGACTCTTGCAGCAGGAGGCGACTGCCCGCACAGCACACGTGCCCCTGGTTGAAGTAGATGCCGTTGACGATGCCTTCGATGGCTTGGTCGATGGGGGCGTCGTCGAAGACGACGTTCGCGGCTTTGCCGCCGAGTTCGAGGGTGAGTTTCTTGTTCGTCCCGGCCACGGCGCGCTGGATGGCCTTACCCACCTCTGTGGACCCGGTAAACGCGACCTTGTTCACGTCCGGGTGCTCGACGAGCATGCGCCCGGTGTCGCCTGCTCCGGTGATGATGTTGACCACGCCTGGGGGCAGATCTGCTTGCTGGCAGATGTCCGCGAAGGCGAGCGCGGTGAGCGGCGTGGTCTCTGCAGGCTTGAGTACTACCGTGTTTCCACACGCCAGCGCTGGTGCCACCTTCCACGCGAGCATCAACAGCGGGAAGTTCCACGGGATCACCTGCGCCGCAACGCCGAGGGACCTCGGATCCGGGCCGTAGCCGGCGTATTCGAGTTTGTCGGCCCAGCCTGCGTGGTAGAAGAAGTGAGCCGCAACGAGTGGGATGTCCACGTCGCGGGATTCGCGGATCGGCTTGCCGTTATCCAGGGTCTCGAGCACGGCGAGTTCGCGTGAGCGTTCCTGAATGAGCCGTGCAATACGGAAGATGTACTTCGCGCGGTCCTTGCCGGACATCTTGGACCAGGTCTTGGCGTACGCCTTGCGGGCTGCAGCGACGGCGGCGTCGACGTCGGCCTGTCCGGCCTCAGCGATCTCGCTGAGGACTTCCTCGGTGGCCGGGTTGATCGTCTTGAAATACTCACCGGACTTCGGATCGACGAACTTTCCACCGATGAACAGCCCGTAGTTCGAAGCGATGTCCACCACCGAACGGGACTCCGGTGCTGGTGCGTACTCGAATGTCATGGGCACCTTTTCCTAGTCGATGGTCACGTAGTCGGGGCCGGAGTAGTGGCCATCGCGCATGCGCTGGCGTTGGAGCAAAAGATCGTTCAGCAGGCTCGAGGCACCAAAGCGGAAGAGGTCCGGGGTGAGCCAGTCCTCGCCCACCGTCTCCTTGACGAGCACGAGGTACTTGATGGCGTCCTTGCTGGTCTTGATGCCACCGGCCGCCTTCACGCCCACCTTGGTGCCCGTCTTGTCAGCAAAATCGCGCACAGCTTCCAGCATCAAGAGGGTGACGGGAAGAGTCGCCGCGGGGGAGACCTTGCCGGTGGAGGTCTTGATGAAGTCTGCGCCCGCTTCCATGGCGAGCCAGCTGGCGCGGCGGACGTTGTCGTATGTCTTGAGTTCGCCGGTCTCGAGGATCACCTTCAGGTGAGCATCGCCGCAGGCTTCCTTTATCGCGGCTATCTCGTGGAAGACTTTGGCGTAATCACCGGACAGGAACGCGCCGCGGTCGATCACCATGTCGATCTCGTCGGCGCCCGCAGCAACGGCCTCCTTGGTGTCCATGAGCTTGACGTCCATGCTCGCCCGGCCACTGGGGAAGGCGGTGGCGACGGCCGCCACGTGGATGCGGTCTTGGACGGCCTCGCGCGCGGTGGGGACGAGATCGCCGTAGACGCAGACGGCGGCAACGCTCGGGCAGGAGTTGTCCGTGGGGTCTGGGCGTAGCGCCTTCGCGCACATCGCCTTGACCTTGCCGGGGGTGTCCATGCCTTCGAGGGTGGTCAGATCGACCATCGAGATGGCGGTGTCGATCGCCCAGGTCTTGGATGCGTTCTTGATGGAACGGGTGGCCAAGGTGGCTGCGCGGGCCTCCAGACCCACCTGATCCACGCCCGGGAGGCCCTTGAGGTACGCCTTCAGCCCGTCCGAGGAGGTGTCGGTGAGGGGGCGGGTGGGAAGAAGGCTCACGGGGGAAGGGTATTGGGTCGCTTAGAGGTGACGTCAGAGTCTCGGGTGGCCTACGTATTCGCTGAGTGCCCGTCGCTGCACTTCAGAGACGCTTATTCCCTCGGACTCTGCTCTTGCCTTGAGCATGTCCAGAAGTGAGGCGGGGACCCTTGTGCTGACCAGAGGGGAATGAACTCCCGGAGCGGTCAGAGACTGCCTGCCTCGGGGTCGGATGATCATGATCGAGTTTTCGAGCAGGTCGTAGTCGTCGCTTTCGATCTCGGCGATCAGTTCGTCGATTTCCTCCTGCGTGAAGCCCTCTGCTTCCGGTGTGGTGTAGATCGGTTCCACCTTTTTGGGTGATGTACTCATGATGAACCTCCTTGCTGCATCCAGTTCCACAACGGTTGCCACTTCTTGCGCATGGGCATCGCATGAATGACCAGGAAGTGTTCTCTCGTTCCTGGAATAGCGATCACTTCCAAAGCCTCCCCGTTGGGACCGTCGCCGAGGAACAGCCACTCGCGCCTGGTGCGTCCACCTGTCGCGTCGCGGATGAAAACCACGCGAGCCGCATCCAGCACGTGCAATTGATCCTCAACTTGGACGCCATGTTTGTGCGCTCCTGGGAGGAACCGTACCTTCACTCCTAGGTTTGTGTCAAACACAAAAGAATCGTCTTCGGGCATGTTCCATTAGCCCGCGAAGTACTCAGGAGGGGTAGTTCCAATCTCCGGCCTGTGGACGTCATGCCACAAGCTGGAGAGGTTGTGGACAGTCGCTAGGTGAGCCAGGTGCGGACGGACTGCTCAAGGGCAGCGATCTGTCGGGCGGCTTGTTCGCGTGCTGACGTGAGATCTCCAGTGACCGGGACCACGGCTTGCAGATAAGCCTTGACCTTGGGTTCGGTGCCGCTCGGGCGGATGATCACGCGAGCGTTGCCGTCTAGCTCGAAGAGCAGGCCGTCGGTGGGAGGGAGGTCGGCGCCAAGTTCAAGGTCAACGAATCGGTGAACCTCGAGGCCACCGATGCTTGTGGGTGGTGTTGCCCGCAGCATGGACATCACTTCGGCGATGCGCGCGAGGTCGTCGACTCGTACCGACACCTGGCGTGTTGCGTGCACGCCGTGTTCTTCGGCGAGATCGTCGAGCTTGTCCTGCAATGTCTGGTTGTTTGCCTTCAGGTGGGCGGCGAGTGTGGCGACTGCGAGGGCAGCAGTGATGCCGTCCTTGTCACTCACGGCTTGCGGATCGACGCAGTAACCAAGAGCCTCTTCGTATCCGAAGCGCAGACCGGGGATACGCCCGATCCACTTGAATCCGGTGAGTGTGTGTTCGTAGGAAAGTCCGGCAGATTCGGCGATCGATTTCAGCATGGTGCCCGAGACGATCGATTGGGCGAGAACGGTGC
>CAZQRR010000068.1:0-9376 GCA_964595675.1 uncultured Rubrivirga sp.
CCCGGCCGGCAGCTGCTACGTCTGCGAAGGATGTGGAAGCACGTCCGGCTGCAGCTGAGCGGCCGATGATGTGAAAAGTGGCGGGGCCCGAGGGCCCCGCCACTTTTCGTGTGTGTCGCATCAGCAGCGACGGCTCTCAGGCGATGGATATCAATCGATTTCAGCATCGGGCGTAACTGTCACCCCTACGGTCCGCCTGGGAATCACGGTCGTTGACCGATGTTTTCCAATCGCTGCCATGGAGGGTGCCCTATGCCTGCACAGGAATCGCATGCGCCGAAGTTCCTAGCTTTCGCCGTCCCGTTCCTCGGCATCCTCGGTGCCATCCAGGGCTCATCCCCGAATGTCAACAGCACGGCACTAGTGAGTTTGTCCAAGGACCTCGGCATGACCCAAGGGGTCGTGGCCCTTGCGGCGAGCGCGCAGACCATCGCCATCGCAGCCACGGTCATCACGACGGGACTACTTGCCGACCGACTTGGACGGCGCAAAGTCCTGTTGGCCGCACTCCTGATCGGTGCAGCCGGGAGTGTCATCTCCGGCCTGGCACCGGCATCGCTCATCTACCTGTTGGGCCAAGTGGTGATGGGCGTGGGCATGGGTGCGGTGTACGGGTCCGCTTTCGGCTACATCTCGGCGGTGGCCAAACCGGGCAAGCTCCCCGCAGCATTGGGAGTCTTCGGAGCCTCGGTGGGCCTGACGACTGTGGTCTTGACCTTCGCGGGCGGTCTCGCGGTGGGTGTCAACTGGCGTTTCGGCTTTTTCCTGCTCGCAGCCGTCAGCTTGCTGGCGTTCTTCGCGAGTCCGTGGATCCTGCCGACCGTGCCCCACGGCAAGAAGGGGGCGTTCGATGCTGTGGGACAACTCCTGCTCGGCTTCGGAATCGTGGGATTCCTCTACGGGGTTAGCCAACTTGGTGTCAGCCTCACCTCGCCACGCACTCTGATCCCGCTCACAGCGGGCGTGTTGCTGATAGGGCTTTTCTTCGTATTCGAATCAAAGTCTGCGAGCGCCTTCTATCCCGTGCGGCTGTTCAGGTCGCCGATCTTCCTGGCCGCGGTGCTGGCGGGCTTCATCTACAACTTCGGGGTATCGGTCTCCTTCCTGCAGACCACCAACCTGTGGCAGTACGTCACGGGAGTGGCCACCCGCGACATCGCTTTGTGGCAGCTGCCGCTGACTGCGGCGGGCATCGTGAGTGCCCTGATCACCGGCCGGTTCATGTCCAAGGGGCTGAGCAATCGCACAGCTTTACTGATCGGCTCGCTCATCGCAGTCGTCGGATTCGTTGTCCTGGCGCTGGTCAGCAGTCAGAAGTCCTTCTGGGCATTCTTGCCGGGTGTCGTCATGGTGGGTGCCGGTGTGGTGATCGTGTCGATTCCCTTCGGCAACATGATCATCAAGGAAGCACCCGCAGACCAGTACGGACCGGTCACCAGTTCTCGCACCACCATCGGCCAGTTCTTCTACTCCATCGGATTCGCCGCAGCCACGGTGCTCGTGGATCGCTTGACGCTGGGTGGGGTCACGCAGAAGTTGACGGATGCCGGAGTCCAACCGGACTCCATCGGTACCGCGGTGACGTCGCTGAACCAGTACGTGCGAACGGGTACCGACCCATCAACGCAATTGGGCAAAGAAGCCCTATCCGACGCCATCTCCAGCTATAGCAGCGCCTTCAGCGTCGTCATGCTTGTGACAGCTGGCTTGATTCTGGTGGCCGCGCTGGTCGCGACTGCGTTGTTGCGGAACGTGAAATCGGCGCCCGCGCCGGAAGCTCCCTCCACCGTCGACCGTTAGAAGGGCATGCATATGTTGTCGAGCACCTCCTGCTGCAATCCCAAGGGTCTTGCCGCTGAAAGGGTCGGGCCCGCATTGGCGCAAGCGCCCGAACTGGCGTCTCCGGCTCATCATGCTGCGGCCAGACCGGCAGGACCAAAGGCCGATCTGTTGGTGGTCGGCGACATCGTCACGAACGATCCGACTGCACCGAGCGCCGAAGCAATGGCGATCTCCGGTGGCCGGATCATCGGGATCGGATCGCAGTCCGAAGTCGACGGACTCGTTGATGCATCGACATCCGTGCTGAAGCCCGGGGGCTTCATTCTCCCCGGTCTGATCGACCCTCACATGCACATCTGGACGTCGCTGCTGACCTATCCGGATGTCGACGTGTCGCACGATGCCTGCCCCACAGTCGACGACGTCGTCGCCGTGATCAAGGGTGCCGTCGGCAAGGCCCCGAAGGGCGAGCCGGTGTGCTTCAAGGCATTCGATCCGAGCCTGTACCCGGGTGAGCCCGTCCTGACTCGGACCACGCTCGACCAAGTCGCACCGGACAATCCGGTCCTTGTCTGGAACGCCTCAGGTCACTTCATGTACGTGAACAGTCTGATGTTCCAGGCGGCTGGCATCACGGACCAGACGCCCGATCCACCGGGCGGAACGTTCGAGCGTATCGACGGGAAGTTGACAGGCGTCGTAGGTGAACCGCCGGCAGAGCAACTCATCCTCAAGGGTCTGCCCAAACCGTCGATGACCGATGTCGCGATGTACATCCGGCAGATCCTCACCGCCTGTGCCGCGCAGGGCGTCACCTCCGTGCGCGAAGCCGCCACGGGTGCCCTCGCTGGACCGAAGGAACTAGCACTGCTGCACCAACTCAACGGCCAGTCCCGATTTCCCGTACGAGTTTCGACTGCGCAATTTGCCGATCTACCCGGTCTCACGCCCGTCCAGGTGGCCGCGGCTTGGAAGAGCGCCGGTGTCACGCCCTTCAGTGGCGACGAGATGCTGCGAGCAGACGCCTGGAAGATCGTCTCGGACGGGTCCAACCAAGGTCGCTCCGGATACTTCCTGCAGCCCTACCTCGGGGAGGACAACGGAGGCAAGGCCGACTACACCCCCGAAGGTCTGCGAGAGGCGATGAAGGCCGGACTTGACGACGGTTGGCAGATCATGGTGCACACGAACGGCGATGCTGCAGTTCAATTCGCGCTCGAGGCGTATGAGGAACTTCTTCCGGCCTATGGAGCGACAGACTTGCGTCATCGACTCGAGCACTGTTCGTTCACCACCGATGACCAACTGACGCGCATCGCCGCCGCAGGCTTGTCGCCGAGCTTTCTGATGAACCACGTGTACTACTGGGGAGCTGCCTTCCGCGACACCATCCTGGGACCCACGCGCGCAGGTCGACTGGACCGCGTCGCATCGGCTTACAAAGCCGGACTTCGGCCGTCCCTGCACTCCGACTACAACGTGACTCAGGTGCAGCCACTTCTGAGTGCCCGAACGGCTGTCTTGCGAACCACCAAGGCCGACGGTCAGGTCCTCAATGCCAGTGAATGTGCCACACCCGAGCAGGCTCTCGCCGCGATCACCACCCATGCGGCCTGGCAGATCCACGCCGACGACCGAGGCGTTCTAGACGTGGGGAAGGCGGCCGACTTCGGCGTCGCAGACGGCAATCCGTGGGGCGCGGATCCGTCTAGCTGGGCAGACATAGCTTTCCAGGCCACCTACATCGGAGGCACGGTCGCCTGGGAACACCCCTAGCGACTTAAGGTTCCACCGTGTCAGGGCGTGGTCGGCGTTTACTCGTCGTGGAAGACGAACCACTCATGGGTTCACTGCTCGCCGAGGTGCTCGTCGCTCATGACTTCAGGGTGCGCAATGCAGAGAGCGTGCCGCAGGCTAGGGCGGCGATCCGAGAGTTCGATCCAGACGCCATCTTGCTCGATATCTCCCTGGGCGACGGCCCCAGTGGTCTGGACCTCGCTCAGGCGCTATCCGTGCAGCGACCTGACATCGCGATCATCTTCTTGACCAAGCACCCGGATACCTTGACAGCGGGTCGGGAGATCGACGCCCTTCCCGAAGGTTGCGGCTTCCTTCGCAAGGACAAGGTGCGCGACAGTGAATACCTGTTGCGCTCCATTGATGCCGTCCTCACGGACGAGCCCTTACGTGCTCGACACGACCTTGATCACGCACAACCCTTGAGTGCCCTCGACGCCCGACACATCGAGACATTGCGCCTGATCGCCATGGGCTACACCAACGAGCACATCGCCGCAATCAAGGGTGTGGCGCAATCCACCGTCGAGCGATGGACTGTCGAACTCTTTCGCGAATTGGGCATCGATACGAAAGGAATCATCAACCCTCGAGTTGAGGCCGTCCGACGCTTCATCACTGCGGCCGGCGTTCCGGATCGTCCATGACCGCGCTGTCCGAGCTGCGCCGGCGGTTAGGGTCGCCGGACGCGGTCTCGTGGCCAGTCTTCTGGGTGACCTTGTCCGCGGCCATCGTCGGGAATCTGGTGACCACCACATCCGCACCGCTCGGGGTGCGCGCCCTCACCTTGGGGATCGGGCAAATCGTTCTTTGGCTGCCGCTTGTCCTTGTCGGGCGGATTCTCAAGCGCGACCCCGATAGATCTCGCCCCCTCCTGGTGCTTGGGTCTGCTGTCGTGGGTTTGCTCATGCGTGCCGTGACTGTGGGGCTACTGACTGCAGCGTTCCTCGGCGTGCAAGAGGTGCGCTGGGCCGATCGATTCGTGGGCGCGCTTTTCAACATTGGCTTGTCGTTCGTGATTGCGACAGTTGTCGTGTCGACTTTTCGAGAGCGACGCCAACACATCACGCAGTTGCAGAGTCTGCAACGGGATCTATCCCAATCCATCGAGCAATTGCGTCGAGACTATTGGGACCGAAACGAGTCCACCTTGGCGCAGATCCACGCTGTGCTGCTGGATGAACTGAGTTCCATGGATGCTACGGACGCTGGACGGTCCCTTGAAGTCCTCCAGCGGACGGCATCTGACGTCGTGCGACCGCTCAGCCATCGTCTGGCTCGCGAACGTGGTCCGGAGCCACGAGAGATCGTGTCCGTAGAACCGACGGTCGCCTGGCCGGTCGTCCTCAACGAAGCCGCGGCCGGACGACCTTTCCGTCCGGGAATAACGACTCTGTTCGTCGGGATCGAAGCGATGGCGGCGACGGTGGCCTACCCGCGTGGTGCGCCCGTATTCGCCGCAGTGGTCGTGGCAACGTGGATTGGCCTGGGGGTGGCGAATCGCGCCCTCATTCGCGTGCTGACGGGCAGATCGTTGGTGTTTCGCGTACCGGCTGTCGTTCTCTGCGCCGCGCTCGTGGGTGCCTGCGTCGCCGCAGTCGTCAGGTTGGGCGTGGGTCCGGCTCCCGTGGCGACGGCCCTCACCTTCGGTGCGTTCTTCTTCGTGACTGTCTTCAGCCTAGGCGTGACTCTTGCGGCGGCCTTCCTGCGGGATCGCGAGCAGATGATCGGACTCTTGCAGGAGTCCTCACTGAGGTTGCGCCGCCGTGTCGTGTGCCTGCAACAGGCTCAGTGGTTTCAAAATAAGGCGCTCTCGCGCGCCTTGCATGGTCCGATCCAGACAGCGGTCACCGCTGCAGCTCTACGACTCGACGCGGCGATCCGAGCTGGCTCGGTACCTCCTGCCTTGATCGACCAGGCTCGTGGCCAGATCGAGCAAGCGTTGGGGGCGATGGGGACGACCGATGTTCACGTCGTTTCCCTGGCCGAGGCCGCAGAGCGGCTGAGTTCGGCTTGGGAGGGCCTATGCGGGATATCGATGGTGGCATCGACTGAAGCGCAGGCAGTAGCGGCCGATGATCCGGTGCTTCGCTCGTGCATCATCGACATCGTGACCGAGGCTGTAACGAATGCGGTGCGACACGGCAAGGCCACGTTGGCAACGATCGACATCGGCTTGATGGGTCCGCACCCGGGATCACAGGACGTGATGGTGTCCATCACGAGTGACAGCGCGTGGGTCAATTCGTCGGGGCAGGCCGGCCTAGGTACGCACCTTCTCGATGATTGCACCCTGGAGTGGGGTGTGGACCACACCCAGGCCGGCGTGCGCCTGTGGGCTCATATGCCGACCCTCGAACTGGTGGTTGCCTAGGGGAGTCGACTCGCTCCCAGATCCTGACCGCTCGCACCCGGTTCATCCAAAGTCCGACGCTTCGGGGACGATCGCGTTACGATTTCGTGATATTCCCGGCGTCAGGAGGATCTCGTGAAGCGTAGGTGGGTAGCAATCGCGGCAAGCGGGGCGCTGGCACTGAGCCTGGCGGCCTGCGGAGGGTCCGACGAGGCCGCCACCGAGGCCACTACGCCCACGGATACTCCTACGGCAGCGTTGGATACCGAGATCGACGAAGCGGTCTCGGTTATCGAAGCGTGCTCGACCTACTTCGCCTTCGACTTGAAGATGAGCGAGGCGAAGGCCTCCGCCGATGCCAAGAAAAAGAAGAAGCGCGACCTTCTCGCGGAGATGAAGGGCCTGTCGGACGAACTCGTGTTGGCCACCGAGGAGGCGTACATCTCCGGTGACTTGCCCGAGAGCGCTCTGATCAACGCGAACAGAATTCAAAAGAACCTCGGCCGTGTTGCGAACAAGGACGGCATCGACGGGATCAAGAACAAGCAGATGAACCGAATCGAGGCATCGGCGTCGCGCATAGAGCGGAGCTGCGAGGCAGCCGGTGACATGCTCCCGCAGGAGAACCTCGACGCCCGCTCAGCTGCCTAACCACCTACCCTCACTGCCGGCGAACTGCCAAATATTTCCGGTCGAACTGCCAAGTTTCTCGAGTCGAACTGCCAGGGCGGGCAGTTCGACACTGCAATCTTGGCAGTTCGCGTCGAATATTTGGCAGTTCGCGGTTTAAGGGGTTAGGCCTCGTTGAAGATGTCCGGGTTCGGCCCGGTGCGCTTGGACGTGTCCTCCATGCCCTCGATGGTGATGAGGTCGTCGGCGTCGAGTTCGAAGTCGAACACCTCGATATTCGCCTTGATGCGCTCGGGGGTCACAGATTTGGGCAGCACCACATTGCCGATTTGCAGGTGCCAGCGGATCATCACTTGAGCGGCGGTCTTGCCGTACTTGGCGCCGATGGCTGCGAGCTCGGCGTCGTCGACTAGTCCACCGGAGGCCAGGGGAGACCACGCCTCGGTCACGATACCCAGATCCGCATCGATCGCTCGGACCTCGCGCTGGGGCAGCCAGGGGTGCAATTCGATCTGATTGATGACCGGGGTAACGCCCGTGGCATCGATGACGTTGCGTAGGTGCTCACCGTGGAAGTTCGAGACGCCGGCACTGCGCGTGAGTCCTTGCTGCTGCAGTTCCAGCACCGTCTCCCACGTCTCCACGTACAAGTTTCGAGCGGGCGTCGGCCAATGAATGAGGTAGAGGTCTACGAAGTCCAGACCCAGTCGCTCGAGGCTGGCTTCCATCGCGGCCACGGTCTTGTCGCGGCCCTGATCGGTGTTCCACACCTTGGTGGTTATGTAGATGTCCTCGCGGGAAAGGCCGGAAGCTTTGATCGCCCGGCCCACGCCCTCTTCGTTCCCGTACAGGGCTGCGGTGTCGATGTGCCGGTAGCCGGCTTCGAAGGCGGACAAGCATGCGTCGGTCGCAACATCATCGGGGACCTGCCACACACCAAGGCCGATTTGGGGGATCTGATGGCCGTCGAGGAGACGGACGTTCGGTATCGAAGTCATGGTGCACCTTTCGAGGGTGGGGCGAAGTGCCACAATCCTGGCATGGATATCGCCGAGCACTACCTACCCGACCCGAATCGATACGACGGCCGCATGCCGTTTCGGCGATGCGGTCGCAGCGGACTAGATCTTCCGGTCATCTCATTGGGCTTTTGGCACAACTTCGGTGACGACAAGCCGTTGGCCGGTCAGCGGGAGATCATGCACACCGCGTTCGACCTCGGGATCACCCATTTCGACCTCGCGAACAACTACGGCCCGCCCTACGGGTCGGCCGAAATCAACGCCGGACGCATCCTGCGCGAGGACTTCGCCCGGTACCGCGACGAACTGGTGATCTCGTCGAAGGCCGGCTGGGATATGTGGCCCGGTCCGTACGGAAACCTCGGGTCGCGCAAATACATTCTGGCCAGTTTGGACCAGAGCCTGGAGCGCCTCGGTCTGGAGTACGTCGACATCTTCTACCACCACCGGCCTGACCCGGACACACCGCTCGAGGAGTCCATGGGTGCTCTGGCAACCGCCGTGCAGCAGGGCAAGGCGCTGTACGTGGGTATCTCGTCGTACGGCCCCAAGCGGACCATCCGGGCGGCACAGATCCTCGGCGACATGGGCGTACCCCTGCTCATCCATCAGCCCTCGTACTCAATGCTGAACCGCTGGATCGAAGAGGATCGCCTTCTCGATGCGCTGGAAGAGGTGGGGGCTGGTGCGATCACCTTCAGCCCCCTTGCCCAAGGCATGCTGACCGACCGCTACGTGGACGGAATTCCCGAAGGGTCACGAGCCACCGAGGGCAAGTCTTTGGATCCGTCGATGGTCAACGCTGAGAACGCCGCGCGCCTGCGCGGCTTGGCCGACATCGCGCGGTCGCGGGGTCAATCACTGGCGCAAATGGCGGTTGCCTGGACGCTGCGCGATCCGCGCGTCACCACAACGCTCGTGGGTGCCAGTTCGGCAGACCAGCTGCGCGAGACGGTCGGAGCCGTCCACAACTTGGGCTTCACCGCCGATGAGTTGGCTGCCATCGATGCGTTCGCTGGCGAGGGCGGCATCGATTTGTGGCGGGAGCAGTCCCGGTACGAGTGAACGCGCGGCAGTAGTCCCGCTACGAATAGGTCACATCAATTAGCGCTGGATGCACTCGCCACCGCAGGCAACGGCGGAGGCGGGAATGGATGGTCCGGATCACGCCCGGTGACGAATTTCGCCACTCCGTAGACGGCCCCAGCGATCGGGACGGCAATCAATGCACCCACGATGCCTAGGGCGATGCTGCCGGCAGCGATGGCGAAGATGATCGCGAGGGGATGCAAACTGACCGCCTTGCCCATCACCAGGGGCTGCAGTACGTCGCCGTCGAAGGAGCCGACAACAACCGTCAGCAAGATCACCAGGATCGCGATGGTAGGGCCGCGTTCTGCGAGGGCGACGACGGCGGCGAAGAAGGTGGCGATCGGTGCACCGATGACCGGGATGAAGGCTCCGAAGAACACCACAGCACTCAAGGCCGGGGCCAACGGCACCTGCAAGATCGTCAAGCCGATGAACACGAGAGTCGCGTCAGCCAGGGCGATCAGGACGATGCCTCGCGTGTAGCCGCTGATGGCCCCCCAGGCGATGCGGCCGGAGGTGTCCACGGTCGGTTCGATGCTTCGCGGCAGCCAGCTCATCACCCAACCCCAGATCTTGTCCGGAGTGAGCAAGAAGAAGATCACGCCGAATAAGAAGACCGAGCCGGCGATGATGACTGTTCCCAGGTTGCTCAATTCGCCCGCGGCGCTGCTCAAGAAGCCCTTAGCAGCGTTGGTGCCCC
>CAZQRR010000069.1:0-9286 GCA_964595675.1 uncultured Rubrivirga sp.
TCCAAGAAGCCGACATCCGCGGCATCACGATGCCCATCACCAAGCACAACTTCCTCGTCACGAATGCCGACGAGATCCCGCGGGCCATCGCCGAGGCGTTCCACCTCGCCGCGACGGGTCGCCCGGGTCCGGTGCTGGTGGACATCTCGAAGGATGCGCTGCAGGCCAGTACCGAGTTCTCCTGGCCGACCGAGATCGACCTGCCCGGTTACCACCCGACCACCCGTCCGCATTCCAAGCAGATCCGCGAGGCGGCTCGAGCGATCCTCGCCGCCCGCCAGCCGGTTCTGTACGTGGGCGGTGGCGTTATCCGCGCGGGGGCCTCGACGTCCTTGCGCCGCTTGGCAGAGCTCACCGGGATCCCGGTCGTCACCACCCTGATGGCTCGCGGCGCGTTCCCCGACTCCCATCCCCAGCACTTGGGGATGCCCGGCATGCACGGCACAGTCGCTGCCGTGGGCGCGCTGCAGAAATCCGATCTGCTGATCACGCTCGGCGCGCGATTCGACGATCGAGTCACCGGCAAGTTGTCGACCTTCGCCCCCAATGCGTCGATCATCCACGCAGACATCGATCCGGCGGAGATCGGCAAGAACCGGCACGCGGACATCCCGATCGTGGGCGATGTGGCAGAGGTGATCCCCGAACTCGTCACGGCGATCGAGGCTGAACTGGCTGATGGCGTCAAGCCGGACTATGAAGCCTGGTGGGGTCAGCTGAACCGACTTCGCGAAACCTACCCGCTCGGCTACGACCTTCCCGACGACGGCACGTTGTCACCCCAGTACGTGATCGAGCGGCTGGGCAAGATCTCCGGGCCCGACTCGATCTACACCGCGGGCGTGGGACAGCACCAGATGTGGGCAGCGCAGTTCATCGGATACGAGTACCCGGGCACGTGGTTGAACTCCGGCGGTCTGGGCACGATGGGCTACGCGGTGCCCGCCGCGATGGGTGCCAAGGTCGGACGGCCGGACACCACTGTGTGGGCGGTCGATGGCGATGGTTGCTTCCAGATGACCAACCAGGAGTTGGCCACCTGCGCCATCAACAACATCCCGATCAAGGTGGCTCTGATCAACAACTCCTCGCTGGGCATGGTGCGCCAGTGGCAGACGCTGTTCTACAACGAGCGGTACTCCAATACGGATCTGCACTCGCACTCGTTCCCGGATTTCGTGAAGCTCGCGGAGGCCTATGGCTGTTACGGGCTGCAGGCCACGAGCGCGGGCGAAGTCGACTCGATCATCGAGAAGGCGATGGGTATGAACGACGCTCCGGTGGTCATCGACTTCCGCGTCCACAAGGACGCAATGGTGTGGCCGATGGTGGCTGCTGGAACAAGCAACGACGACATCATGGTGGCTCGCGCCATGGCACCGGAGTGGGGAAGTGACGACTGATGTCCAGGCACACACTGTCCGTTCTCGTGGAGGACAAGCCCGGCGTGCTCGCGCGCGTAGCGAGCTTGTTCTCTCGTCGTGGCTTCAACATCGAGTCCCTAGCAGTGGGGCCGACGGAGTTGCCCGAGGTCTCGCGGATGACGATCGTGGTCAGTGTCGACCGCCTTCCCCTCGAACAGGTGACCAAGCAGCTCAACAAACTCATCAACGTGTTGAAGATCGTCGAACTGGAAGAGGAGTCCTCGGTTCAGCGCGAGATCATGCTGGTCAAGGTCAAGGCGAATCTGGACACCCGATCCCACATCCTGGAAACCGTCCAGTTGTTCCGGGCCAAAGTGGTGGACGTCAGCAACGACGCCGTCACCATCGAGGCGACCGGTGCCCACGACAAGCTCGAGGCTCTGCTGCGTGTCCTGGAGCCGTTCGGCATCACCGAGCTCGTCAAGTCCGGACTCGTGGCGATGGGCCGTGGTTCCCGCTCGATCAGCGAGCGCACTCTGCGGCCCGTGGACCGCTCGGCGTGAGTCGCTTCATCCACCGATAGCCTTCGCACCACCAACCGATCAAGGAGAATTCACCGTGGCCGAAATGTTCTATGACGACGACGCCGACCTTTCGATCATCCAGAACCGGGTGGTCGCGATCATGGGTTTCGGCAGCCAAGGTCACGCGCACGCACTCTCCTTGCGCGATTCGGGCGTGGATGTACGCGTGGGGCTCCCCGAGGGTTCGAAGTCCCGTGCCAAGGCCGAAGAAGAAGGCCTGCGAGTAGTCGATCCGGCCACCGCGGCCGCTGAGGCCGACGTCGTCATGATCTTGGTGCCCGACCCCGCGCAGAAGAAGCTCTACGCCGAGGCGATCGAACCGAACCTGCAAGACGGCGACGCGCTGTTCTTCGCGCACGGCTTCAACATCCGTTTCGGCTTCATCAAGCCGCCGGCAAACGTGGACGTGTGCATGGTCGCCCCCAAGGGCCCCGGTCATCTCGTTCGCCGTGAGTACGTAGCCGGTCGCGGAGTTCCGGTGCTCGTGGCGGTCGAGCAGGACGCAACCGGGAATGCCTGGCCGTTGGCCCTGTCCTACGCCCGCGCGATCGGTGGCCTTCGCGCAGGCGGCATCAAGACGACCTTCACCGAAGAGACCGAGACCGACCTCTTCGGTGAGCAGGCCGTGCTGTGCGGCGGTGCCAGCCAATTGGTGATGTACGGGTTCGAGACTCTCGTCGAGGCGGGTTACCAGCCGGAGGTCGCCTACTTCGAGTGCCTGCACGAGTTGAAGTTGATCGTCGACCTCATGTACGAAGGCGGCATCGCCAAGCAGCGGTGGAGCGTTTCCGACACCGCCGAGTACGGCGACTATGTCTCCGGTCCGCGGGTGATCGATCCACGCGTCAAGGAGAACATGCAGGCCGTGCTAGCCGACATCAAGAACGGCACCTTCGCCGATCGCTTCATGGCCGACCAGGAGGCTGGTGGTCCGGAGTTCAAGGCGCTGCGCGACAAGGGTGAGAAGCACCCCATCGAGGCCGTGGGTCGTCAACTGCGCAAGCTCATGAGCTGGGTGAAGAACGACGACGACTACGTCGAGGGCACGGCAGCTCGCTAGAGCGCGAACACCGATGCCCGGCCGCGCAGGGGACACCAAGACATGTGCCTCGTGTGGGCGGGAGATGGCGTGGCGCAAGTCCTGGGAACGCAACTGGGATGAGGTTAAGTACTGCTCGGATGCGTGCCGCAAGAACAAAGTGAGCGACACCGATCGCGATCTCGAAGCGTCGATCCTGGATCTTCTCGACCGACGCAAGGTCGGCGCCACGATCTGTCCGAGTGAAGCAGCCCGCGCGGTGGGCGGCGATGACTGGCGTGACTTGATGGAGCCCGCGCGCCGCGCTGCCCGACGCCTGGTGGACACAGGCGCGGTCGAGATCACGCAACAGGGGCGGGTGGTGGATCCATCCACTGCCAAAGGCCCCATTCGAATCCGCAAGGCTTACCAGTGACCGAACTGCCCATCCCTCCGGTCGAACGGCCCGACGTCATCGACTGGGTGCGAACCCATCTCGGCGATCTCGCTAGTGGTGACCCGATCGCAGCTCCAGTTCGCGGCGGCCAGCGGGCGGCGGACGCTGCACTCGCCGCCTTCGATGTGACCGGCTATGCACGTCGTCGAAATTCGGTGCTCCCGGTGAGTTCACGAGGCGCCTCGGGACTGTCTCCCTACATTCGCCACGGCCTCCTGCAACTTCAGCGCGTCCACGATGCCGTTGCAGGTGGCCCGCCCGACGATGTCGAGAAATTCCGTGATGAGTTGCTGTGGCAGGAATACGCGCGACACCTGTACGCCCGACTGGGTCATGCAACCAAGCGGTCACTTCGCTACTCGGTACGCGAGGACGGGCCGCCGGAACGCAACCCGTGGGATGTCGATGCAGCGTGCTTGCAGGAGTCTTGGCAGGAGCTGACCGAACACGGCTACCTCACCAACCAGGCGCGCATGTGGCTCGCTTCGCATTGGACCGTTCGCGAGGGCTGGGGGTGGCGAGATGGTGAGGACATCTTCTTCCGTCATCTGCTCGATGGATCACGCGCAGCCAACCGAGCCGGATGGCAGTGGACCGTAGGAGCCTTGACCGGTAAGCCGTACGGCTTCTCGCGTTGGCAGGTGGAGAAGAGGGCGCCGGAGTTATGTCGAAGGTGTCCGCTTGCCGGTGATTGCCCTATCGACCAGTGGCCCGAGGAGCGGAATCCTGAGGCTCGATCGCTCGTTGACCCGCGCATCCGGCGCGATCAGGACCTCGAGGTAACGGCAGGGCCCCGGTCTGTGGTGACCATCGAGGCACCCGACGTGGTGTGGGTGACGGCGGAGAGTCTGGGCGATGAGGATCCGGCGCTGGCAGCGAACCCGGACCTGCCCGTGGTCTTCGTATTCGACGAGCCGTTGCTGCGCCGGCTGCGCTTGGCTCATACGCGCCTGTTGTTTCTCGCGGAGACACTGGCTGACCTCGGGCAGCGCCGAATGATCTTCCTGCGACGCGGTGATGTCGTCCGGGAACTGCAGTCTGTGGGCCGTTTCGCGGTGACACACAGCCCCGTCCCGGGCTGGCGCCGGATCGTCGCAGCTGCACAACCTTCGCAAGTCCATCCCTGGCCGTGGCTTCGTCGACCCCACGCCGGACCCGTGACGTCTTTCACCGCGTGGTCTAGGTCACGTCGTGATCGTCCGTAAGGCCTCGCCACAGAGTGCGCATCAGTTGTGCGCCGATAGGATCGCGCGATGTCCAAGTCCCGTGTATTGATCGCCGAAGAACTATCGCCCGCAACCGTCGACGCCCTCGGTCCGGATTTCGAGATCGTGCACTGCGACGGTGCCAATCGCGACGAGCTGCTTCCAGCGATCGCCGATGTCGACGCCATCTTGGTGCGCTCGGCCACCAAGGTCGATGCGGAAGCTATTGCTGCCGCCAAGCGGTTGAAAGTGATCGCGCGTGCAGGTGTGGGCTTGGACAACGTCGACGTCAAGGCGGCAACGCAAGCCGGCGTGATGGTCGTGAATGCGCCCACGTCCAACATCGTGAGCGCAGCCGAACTTGCGGTCGGATTGCTCATCGCCAGTGCTCGCAACATCGTGCCCGCGAATTCCGCCCTCCACCGCGGTGAGTGGAAGCGATCGAAGTACACCGGAGTCGAGGTAGCCGACAAAACGGTGGGCATCGTCGGCCTGGGACGCATCGGAATCCTGGTCGCTCAGCGCCTGGCGGCGTTCGGGGTGACCCTGATCGCCTACGACCCGTACGTCCAACCCGCCCGTGCGGCCCAGTTGGGCGTTCGCATGGTCACACTGGATGAACTCCTCGCCGAATCGGATTTCATCACTGTCCACCTGCCCAAGACCCCGGAGACTGTCGGACTGATCGGCGAGGAAGCACTGGCCAAGGTCAAACCCACCGTGCACATCATCAACGCCGCACGCGGCGGCATCATCGATGAAGCCGCACTCTTCACCGCCATGTCCGAAGGTCGAGTGGCTGGCGCTGGGCTCGACGTCTACGCCCAGGAGCCCTGCACGGACTCCCCACTGTTCACGCTCGAGAACGTCGTGGCCACACCGCACTTGGGAGCGTCCACCGATGAAGCCCAAGAAAAGGCCGGCATCGCGGTGGCGAAGTCCGTTCGTCTTGCCCTCGCTGGCGAACTCGTTCCCGATGCGGTGAACGTCCAAGGCGGTCAGATCGACGACGACGTCAAGCATCTTCTCCCGTTGGCTGAGCAGATCGGAGCCATCGCGTGCGGCCTCGCTCAGGCCGCGGTGGAACGCGTGGACATCGAGGTTCTGGGTGAAGTCGCCGCGCACGATGTCAGGGTGCTGGAACTGTCCGCGCTGAAGGGCGTGTTCCAGATGCTCGTGCACGATCCGGTGTCGTACGTCAACGCACCGGTTATCGCCGAACAGCGGGGCGTGGAGGTGGCTCTCACCACGGATGCCACCAGCGGTGATCACCGCTCACTGGTTCGCGTGCAACTGACCCTCACCGACGGTTCCAAAGTGTGCGTCGGTGGCACGGTGGCAGGCCCTCGCCATCACGGCAAGATCGTGGAAGTCGATGGCTTCGACGTGGATGTGCCGTTGAGCGATCACCTTGCCTTCTATCGGTATCACGACAAGCCCGGCGTCGTTGGCATTGTGGGCAACCTTCTCGGAGGTGCAGGAATCAACATCGGTGGCATGCAGGTCAGTCGTGACGACACCGACCACTCGCTCATGGTGTTGAGCGTCGACTCGGCGATCCCGGCTGAGCTGGTGGACTCGATCTCCGAGCAGATCGGGGCCCACTCCGGGCACTTCGTGTCGCTTTCCTCGTGATCGACTCCCGCGTTCGCGCGGGTCTGTGGTGGGCGTTCCTCGCCGTCTTCCTGTGGTCCTTCACCGTGCCGCTCACCAAGGTTGCGGTCGAGGGTTTCTCAGCGGTGTTCACGGCCACCGGCAGGGCGGTCATCGCTGGGATGATCGCGGCGGTTGTCCTGCTGATTCGAAAGGTCCCGCCGCCGCCGCGGCACCTATGGCGCTCGCTCGCCTTCGTGATGATCGGTGCGGTCTTCGGCTGGCCGGTGCTGATGGCGATCGCCTTGAACTACACCACTGCCGCGCACGCAGCGGTCATCGCTGCCTTCATGCCGCTGGCTACCGCGATCTTCGCCGTGCTGTTGACGCAGGAGCGAGTTACCCGCACGTTCTGGCTGGCGGCCACCATCGGGACTGTGGCCGTGGTCGCCTTCGCGCTCAGCCGTGGCGGTCTGGGGGAAGGTTCGCTTCTCGCCGACGGACTGCTGGTGCTGGCGGTGCTGGCTTCGAGTATCGGTTACGTCCTCGGCGCCGGTGCGACCAAGTCGATGCCGGGCTGGCAGGTCATCTCGTGGGTAGTCGTCATGGCGCTACCCATCACGATTCCGGTGAGCCTGATCCTGTGGTTCACCACGCAATCGAGTTACCAGACGTCGGCAACCGAATGGTCCGCGTTGATCCTGCTCGGGATATCGAGCATGTACCTGGGCTTCTTCGCCTGGTACCGCGGCCTCGCGCAAGCCGGTGTGGCCTACGGCGGCCAGGTGCAGCAGCTTCAGGTGCTGTTCTCCCTCGTATGGTCCGCGTTGATATTGCGTGAGGCGGTTACCTGGCTCACGGTCCTCACCGCGCTCGTCGTGATAGGGGCCGTGGCGTGGGCGCAGGTAGCCCGCGCGCCAGCCCACGTCGTGGCCCCCGAGGAGTGATCAGGCTCCGCGCTCGGCTCGATTGACGGCGCTGACGATGCCCTTGAGTGAGGCCGTGGTGATCGACGGATCGATCCCAACGCCCCACAGCACCCGGTCGCCAACAGTGCATTCCAGGTATGCCGCCGCTCGTGCATCACCACCTGCACTCATGGCATGCTCGGCGTAGTCGAGAACTCGAACATCCACCCCGTGCGAGGCAAGTGCCTGGCAGAACGCTGCGATCGGACCGTTTCCGGTTCCCGTCAAGGAGACGTCGGCTCCGTTGTCTCGCATCACGACCGATACCGAGGTGTCGCCGTCGACCGCGGAGTCTTGCTGGACGGACACCAGGGAGAATCGGCCCCAGGGTGCCTCGGGGTTGGGCAGGTACTCGTCGTTGAAGGTCGACCACATCTCCTCAGGCGACACCTCGCCGCCCTCAGAATCGGTGATCCGCTGGATCACTTGTGAGAACTCGATCTGCAGCCGCCTAGGCAGGTCGAGGTTGTGTTCGGTGCGCATGACATACGCGACGCCACCCTTGCCCGACTGGGAGTTAACGCGGATGACGGCCTCGTAGGTCCGTCCGACGTCCTTCGGGTCGATTGGCAAGTAAGGAACCTGCCAATGGAAGGAATCAACGTCCTCGCCTGCGGCATCGGCGTCCACCTGCATGGCATTCAGGCCCTTATTGATGGCGTCTTGGTGGGAACCGGAGAACGCCGTATAGACGAGGTCGCCCCCGTAGGGATGACGCTCGTGCACGGGGATCTGGTTGCAGTACTCCACAGTTCGCCGGATGTGGTCGATATCGGAGAAGTCGATTTGAGGGTCGATACCTTGGCTGAACAGGTTCATGCCGAGAGTCACCAGGCACACGTTGCCGGTGCGCTCCCCGTTACCGAAAAGGCAGCCCTCGATGCGGTCCGCGCCTGCCATGTACCCGAGCTCTGCGGCTGCGACCGCCGTGCCACGGTCATTGTGCGGGTGGAGGGACAGAACGATGGAATCGCGCCGCGCCAGGTTCCGATGCATCCATTCGATCGAATCCGCGTACACATTCGGTGTGGCCATCTCCACCGTTGCGGGAAGGTTCAAGATCACCTTGCGCTCGGGCGTGGGCTGCCAGACGTCCGTGACTGCGTTACAAACTTCGAGCGCGAACTCCAACTCGGTTCCGGTGTAGGACTCCGGGGAGTATTCGAAGTAGATATCGGTCTCGCCTTGCATCTCATCGGCGAACTTTTGGCAAAGCTGCGCACCGTGTACGGCGATGTCGATGATTCCAGCCTTGTCCAGACCGAAGACCACGCGGCGCTGCAGTGTGGAGGTCGAGTTGTACAGGTGCACGATCGCTTGCTTGGCACCACGGATCGACTCGAAGGTCCGCTCGATCAGATGCTCGCGCGACTGGGTGAGCACCTGGATGACAACGTCGTCGGGAATCAAGTCCTCCTCGATGATCTGCCGCACGAAGTCGAAGTCGGTCTGCGATGCCGATGGAAATCCGACCTCGATCTCCTTGTAACCCATCTCCACGAGGAGTTGGAACATCCGCAACTTGCGCTGCGGGGTCATCGGGTCGATCAGCGCCTGGTTGCCATCGCGCAGGTCCACCGCGCACCAGCGCGGGGCCTCCTCGATGACCCGTGAGGGCCAGGTGCGATCAGCAAGGTCGATGGGGGGGAAGGGGACATATCGTTCGAACGGCATGCCGGAGGGCTTTTGGGAATTGCTTATTTCGTAGTGGTTCGCGGTTGTCATCTTCTGCTCCTGGGTCGATGCGGGCCTGGAACCGGCCACGCAGAACCTCCGCGACGAGGAGGCCGGTGTCTAGGCCTCGCCGCGGCTGCGAAGGAGCAGGAGCGAATGCACGCGCACAGGCTATCAGCGCCGTCCTGCGACGAAGTACGCGATCGGTCCGACGAAGTTGATGGCGATCGCCGCGGCCCACACGGGCTTGGGCCCGCGCACCTTTTGGGCGGGCCGTCTCGCGAGGTCCACCCACGCGGTGGCGGCCAGGGAGATCTGTACGGAGGCGGCCACGAGTAAGGCGGTCTTCTGGCGGTCGGTCAGGTCGTTCCACTGCTTGCGTTGCATGAATGCCTCCT
Organism: uncultured Rubrivirga sp.; assembly: GCA_964595675.1. Taxonomy (GTDB): domain Bacteria; phylum Actinomycetota; class Actinomycetes; order S36-B12; family S36-B12; genus S36-B12. The sequence goes on from CAZQRR010000069.1 coordinate 9,262, forward strand.
GGTGGGTCGGTCTCCTGGGTCGGTC
>CAZQRR010000070.1:0-9239 GCA_964595675.1 uncultured Rubrivirga sp.
CTGTGCGCTTGGTTGCCTTCTTGGCTGCCTTGCGCGGTGCAGCCTTCTTGGCTGTGCGCTTGGTTGCCTTCTTGGCTGCCTTGCGAGGCGCAGCCTTCTTGGCTGATGCCTTGCGTGCAGTCTTTCGTGCGACCGCCACGTTGCCTCCCGTGTCGTTGGCTCTGCACTTTTTGCAGAGTCCACTAGTGAAACTGTGACAGAGGTAGCGGGTAAACGCAAAGATCTCGGCGTCATTTCGCGTCGTCGTGTCGCGAATGTGGTAACGCGCGCGGTGGTTACGTGGGGCATGGTGCGTTGAAAGTCATGTCGAACCACGTTCGCTTATCCGAACTATCGAGGATTCCTCCGCCCGAATTGTGAGTGGTTCGACTTCTGGCAAGATCCGTCGTTATGACAAGTAGCCCTGAGTCACCTCCCCCGAGTCCGTACGAATTGCCCGACGTCACACACGTCACAGTGAGTGTGTTGGGAGGAACCGGCGAGCAGGGGAGGGGACTCGCGCAGCGATTCGCACGAGCAGGTCAGCGAGTGATCATCGGATCCCGGTCCGCTGATCGGGCTGAGGGCATCGCAGCGGAACTGGGTTCGGGAGTGGTGGGGGCCTCCAATGAAGACGCGGCTAGGCAAGGTGATGTCGTGATCGTCGCCGTGCCGTGGGACGGACACAAGGAACTGCTGGAATCTTTGGCCGATGCGTTGGCGGGCAAGATCGTGGTCGACTGCGTGAACCCCTTGGGCTTCGACAAGCAAGGGGCATTCGCACTCGCTGTGCCGGAAGGTTCTGCAGCCCAACAGGCGGCAGCCGTCCTTCCAGACTCGACTGTGGTCGCTGCGTTCCATCACATCTCCGCCGTCTTGCTACTCGACGAGTCGGTCGAGAGCATCGACACCGATGTTGTCGTGTTGGGCGACGTACGCCAGGCAACCGACACCGTCCAAGCATTGGCTGCTCGTATTCCGGGTATCAGGGGCATCTACGGCGGTCGGTTGCGAAACGCCGGTCAGGTCGAGGCCTGGACTGCGAACTTGATTTCGATGAACCGCCGCTACAAGGCACACGCCGGCGTGCGCATCACCGACGTGTAGTACTGCTAGCTGTACTCGTGCTCCGGGGCTGGGTAGGCCCCGGACTCCACGTCCTCAACCCAGGCCGTGACCGCATCGCCGATGGTTTCGCGCAGATGTGCGTAGCGACGTACGAACCGCGGAGCGGGATCCGGAGTGAGTCCGAGCAGGTCCTGCCAGACGATCACCTGGGCATCGGTTGCCGGACCGGCTCCGATTCCGATCGTGGGGATCGACAGGACCTCGCTGACTCGAGCGGCGAGTTCCGAGGGAATCGCCTCGAGGACCACTGCGGCGGCACCCGCGGCTTCGAGGTTCTTCGCATCGCGCAGCACCATCTCACCGCTTTCCCCGCGGCCTTGAACCCGATAACCGCCGAGCAGGTTCACCGATTGCGGAGTGAGGCCCAAGTGCCCGACTACGGGCACGCCCGAACTCGCGAGCAACTCGACCTGCGGCAGCACTGCAGCCCCGCCCTCCAACTTCACCGCCTGTGCGCCCCCGTCCTTCATGAATGCAGCCGCGGTTTCCAGGGCTTGCGCCGGCGACTGCTGGTAGGAGCCGAAGGGGAGGTCGGCGATCACGACCGCCCGCTTGGTGCCGCGAACCACGCCTTGGACCAAAGGCATCATCTGGTCGCTGGTGATCGGGAGGGTCGAGTCGTAGCCCAACACCACCATGGCTGCGGAATCGCCGACCAAGATGGCCGGGACGCCGGCGTTCTCGAACAGGTGAGCGGTCAGGGCGTCGTAGGACGTGATGACGGTCCACTTGTGACCTGCATTGGTGCGTCGTTGGAGATCGAGCATGGTGAGCCGGCGCTCGATCGGGTTGGTTGGCGTGTGGACGCTTCCATGAACTGACATGGCAGAACTCCAATCTCGAGGCTCAGGTGAGTCCCCGGACGATGCGAGAAGGGTAGCCGTCGTGGGCGGACAACGCGAGAGGGCACTTTCCTATACGATACGTTCTCGTATCATTTTGAGCCGTGAGTAGCCGTCCCCGGAAGGAAATCGATGAACCCTGATGGCTGGATGACTTCCGGCGACGGTCACCCCAGACGATGGGCGATCCTCGGGGTTCTGGTCGTGAGTCTGCTCGTCGTCGTCTTGGACAACACGATCTTGAATATCGCGTTGCCCACCATCCAGTCCGATCTGTCAGCCACGCCGGGGGAATTGGTGTGGGCGGTCGACTCCTACATCCTGGTTTTCGCCGCGCTGCTGTTCACCTGGGGCGCTCTTGGTGACCGGTTGGGTCGGAAACGAGTGCTCGTCATCGGCTTGATCATCTTCGGGCTGGCTTCGGCACTGAGCGCATTCGCTCCCAGCGCGCAGATGTTGATCGGGGCGCGTGCTCTGATGGGGATCGGTGGAGCGGCGGTCTTGCCCACCACGTTGGCCATCATCACCGTCGTCTTCCCACCGCACGAGCGCGGCAAGGCGATCGGCATGTGGGCCGGTGCGGTCGGTGCGGCGGTGGCGCTCGGTCCGATCCTGGGCGGGGCCCTTCTGCAGCATCCGCAGTGGTTTCGATGGCTGACCGGCAACGATTGGGGTTCGGTCTTCTTGATCAACGTACCGATCGTGATCGTCGGACTTCTCGCGATAGTGAAAGTGGTGCCCGAATCCCGTAATCCCGATCCGCGGCGCTTGGACATCCTCGGCCTCGTGCTGTCGATCGTCGGATTGACAGCCTTGATCTACGGCATCATCCGCGCATCGGAGACACGCAACTGGTTGGACATCTCGGTTCTCGGGCCGATCTTCGTCGGCGTCGCGATCATCATCGCCTTCCTGTATCTCGAGCATCGAAGCGATCACCCGAGTTTCGACGTCAGCCTTTTCAAGAACCGTGGCTACGCGGTGAGCATCGCCGCGGTTTCACTGGCGTTCTTCGCGCTGTCGGGAATCACATTCAGTCTGCCGTTCTACCTGCAGGTCCTGCGCGGATACGACACTTTGACAGCGGGCCTGTGTTTCGTCCCGTTCGCTGCTGGACAGCTCCTCTCAGCCCCGAGGAGTGCCACGACCGTCGCTCGATTCGGCTATCGGCCCGTCATGACCACTGGTTTGACGATCGTTGCCGTTTCACTCCTCGCCTTGGTGTTCGTCCAGATCGATACGCCCATCTGGATACTGCTCGTCGTGTTCTTCGCCTTCGGGTTGGGCATGGGTAGCGTGATCGCCCCGGCCTCGACGGTGATGCAGAACGTCCTACCCCTCGCTCGTGCAGGAGCTGGCTCCGCCGTTCAGAACACGGTTCGGCAAGTGGGCGGCGCCCTGGGCGTGGCGATCGTGGGCACGGTGCTCGCCACGCAGTACGCCAGCAACCTGGTCGATTCGTGGTCCACTGCGGCCGGCGGCACGATTCCTGCCCCACTCGTCGACGCCGCGAGTGAGTCGATCATCGCTACCCAAGTGGCGCTCGGCCAGGCGACGGACGCACCCGCTGCGGTTGTGGCCACGTTGCAGGAACTCGCCTTCCAGGACTTCTTGTCGGCTATGCATCTTTCGATCGCCATCTCCGCGGGTGTCGTGGTTCTTGCTGCCCTCATCGTCGGCTTCGGATTGCCACGCATCACCCCTCCCACGGCACGCGTGCAGGCACCGGAAAGCCCCGTGGATGAACTGGTCGAGGAGGAAGTGGCTGCCTATCCGCAGGAGTACGTGGAGGAAGTGGGAACAGAGCCAGGGGAAGTTCGATGAAGGACCCCTGCGCAAAAGGGCGTCCCCGCGATCCGCTCGTCGACGCTGCAATTCTCGAAGCGACCTTGGAGGTCCTTGCGCAGCGCGGTTTCGCCCGGTTCACCGTGGAGGAGGCCGCGTCTGTGGCGGGAGTGGGAAAGGCGTCCATCTACCGACGGTTCCCCGATAAGGACGCCTTGATCACGTATGCCCTGGAACACATCAACGACGATCTGCCGCCCGTCCCGGACGAGGGCGACACGAGGGATCGACTCGTCGAGATGATGAATCGGGTTCGACGAAATGTCCACACATCACATGCCGGACGGATCATGCGCCATGTCGTCGGTGAGTCCGGGGACGCCCCGCACCTGGTCGAGGACTTCTATCGACGGGTCATTGCGCCCCGAGGAGAACGACTCCGCTCGGTTGTCACGGCCGGTGTCGCCCGAGGTGAACTGCCAGCGGACTTCGACGTCGAGGTGGCGATCCCGGCGCTGATGGGGTCGACGTTCTTTTTGAGTACGTGGGCCGGCTGCGAGGGAATCGACGAAACCTCCACTGAGGCGATGGTGGATGTTGTCCTCAGCGGGCTGTCTCGCGCCAGTGGTTCGTGATCGGCAGCCGGCGGTCACGTCCGAAGGCTCGTGCGCCGATCTTCGTCCCCGGCGGGTACTGACGCCGCTTGTACTCGGCGGCGTCGGTCATCCGTAGTACCCGCTCCACCAGATCTACCTCGAAGCCCGAGCCCACGAGTTCGGCGGCACCGGTGTCCTCGTCCACGTAGGCCTCGAGCAACGCATCGAGTTGCGCGTAGTCCGGCAGTGAGTCGGTGTCGCGTTGGTCCGGCCGCAATTCCGCGGATGGTTCCTTGCTGATGGATCGCGGGGGAATCGGTTCGGCCTCGTCGTTGTTCCGCGCTTGCTCGTTGCGCCAGCGCGCCAGATCCCACACCAAGGTCTTGGGCACATCCTTGATGGGTGCGAAGCCACCGACAGCATCGCCGTAGATCGTCGAGTAGCCCACCGACAGTTCACTCTTGTTGCCCGTTGCGAGAACGAGGTGTCCTTCTGCATTCGACAGGCTCATCAAGATCATGCCCCTGATTCGTGCCTGAAGGTTCTCCTCCGCCAGACCGGTCAGAGCCAGGCTCGACTGGAAGGCATCGAACATCGGTCCGATGGGAACGTCGCGAATCGACAGCCCCGTTCGCTCAGCGAGGTCGTGGGCGTCCTCGATCGAATGCTGCGAGGAATAGCGGCTGGGCATGGATACGCCGAAGACTCGGTCGGCCCCGAGGGCGTCGACGGCAAGGGCCGCCACGAACGCCGAGTCGATGCCGCCACTGAGCCCGAGAAGGACGCTGCGGAAACCGTTCTTGTCGACGTAATCCCGCAGCCCCATGAGCAACGCCGCATAGACCTCTGCGGTGTCGTCGAGGCGGGGCGTCAGGAGGTTGGCGCTGGGTGGGACAGCGGCGGCCTTGGAGTCTCGGGTGATCGCAATGGCGACGGAATCATCGTTGTCAGCCGCAGTCGGCAATTCGATATCGGCCGTGACGACTTCGCTTCCGAACTGACAGGCGCGCTCGATGAGGCGGCCGGAGGAGTCCACCATCAGTGAGTCGCCGTCGAAGACCAGCTCGTCTTGGCCACCGGTCATGTTCGCGTACGCGATGGCTGCTCCACTCGCATGAGCTTTGTCGACACACAACTGCAGGCGACGATCGTCCTTCATTCGCTCATACGGTGATGCGTTGAGCACCGCGATCAGCGAGGCCCCTGCTTCGCGTGCCCACTGAACCGGTCCGCCATCGCGCCACAGGTCCTCGCAGATGGCCACGGCGATACGCGCGCCGTTGAGGTCGAAGATCAACGGTTGCGTCCCCGGTACGAAGTAGCGGGCCTCGTCGAACACGCCGTAGTTGGGCAGGAAGTGCTTGTCGTAGCGGGCAATGATCCGTCCGTCATGAACGAGCGCTGCTGCATTGATGGGACCACCGCGGGGTCGGCCGAGGGCGCCGCCAGGATCATCGCTGTGATCCAGGTAGCCGATCAAGCACACGAGGTCGCCCGCGCCATCCCGCTGGATGTCCTGCGCCAACTCGACCATGGCCGCACGGGAAGCCGATTGGAAGGACGGGCGCAGGCAGAGGTCCTCGACCGGATAGCCGGTCAATGCCATTTCGGGCAAAACGAGCAGGTCAGCCCCGAGGGAATGGGCCTGACGTGCCGCGGCACGGATGGCTGCAGCATTCGCGGTGATGTCTCCTACGACCGGATTGATCTGGCCGAGGGCAACTCGCAGGGTGGGCACCGACTGAGGGTACCTACCCCGCTGCGGGGTTAACGCGCTCGTAACACGGGGCACGACAGTATGGGCCCGTGGAGAAGCAGGCGGAATTCGTCCTTCGGACTATCGAGGAACGCGACATCAGGTTCGTCCGGTTGTGGTTCACCGACGTCTTGGGGACCTTGAAGTCTGTGTCGATCGCACCGGCCGAACTCGAAGGTGCCTTCGACGAAGGCATCGGCTTCGACGGTTCGGCCATCGAGGGATTCGCGCGGGTGCACGAATCGGACATGCTCGCCAAGCCCGATCCCAGTACCTTCGCGATCCTGCCGTGGCGCGATGAGGGTCCCGGTGTTGCTCGTTTGTTCTGCGACATCTTGATGCCGGACGGTTCACCGTCGTATGCCGATCCCCGTCATGTTCTCAAGCGCACGCTCACGCGGGCTGCGGACCAGGGATTCAGCTTCTACACCCATCCCGAGGTCGAGTTCTATCTGTTCAACAGTCGACCCGAATCTGGTGAGCAGCCGGTACCGATCGATCGATACGGCTACTTCGACAACGCGCCCCATGGGGTTGCCCACGATTTCCGCCGCCAGGCGATCACCACACTCGAGGCGATGGGTATTTCGGTCGAATACAGCCATCACGAGGGTGGACCCGGACAGCAGGAGATCGACCTGCGGTACGCCGATGCCTTGACTACCGCCGACAACTTGATGACGTTCCGGCTCGTGGTGCAGGAAGTGGCGATGGAGCAGGGGCTGTATGCCACCTTCATGCCCAAGCCATTCCGCGACCACCCGGGCAGCGGGATGCACACGCACCTGTCGCTCTTCGAGGGCGATCGCAACGCCTTCTACGAGCCGGGGTCGCCCTATCAACTGTCCAAGGTCGCCCGATCGTTCATCGCAGGGCTGCTCGTTCACGCTCCGGAGATCACTGCGGTCACGAATCAGTGGGTCAACTCCTACAAGCGCCTGGCGGGCGGCGGCGAAGCTCCGGCTTGGATCTGCTGGGGCCACAACAACCGGTCTGCCCTGATCCGCGTTCCGATGTACAAACCGGCCAAGGGGAACAGCACGCGCATCGAGTATCGAGCGATGGACAGCGGCGTGAACCCCTACCTGGCGTTCTCGGTGCTGCTCGCTGCTGGGCTCAAGGGTATCGATGAGGGCTACGAACTCCCGCCGGGCTCGGAGGACGACGTCTGGGGACTGACGTCTGCCGAACGGCGTGCACTGGGCATGGATCCGCTGCCGGGGTCCTTGAACCAAGCCATCGCGGTCATGGAGAAGTCCGAGCTCGTGGCGCAGACCTTGGGCGAGCATGTGTTCGACTTCTTCTTGCGCAACAAGCGGGCCGAATGGGAGGACTACCGCCGTCAGGTCACCGCGTGGGAATTGGATCGCTACCTGCCGATGCTCTAATCCCGCGTGACCAACCTCCCAGGGCAGAACACCTAGAGTCAGGTTCTGTGACAGACCGGCACGTCACCCCCGTGGGCACCTTGGCCCGCAGTGGCTTCGTCGATCCCGAGCGCGCTCAACGCGACCTCGATGTTCTCGCCCAGGTTCCGGCCTTCGGTGAGGACACGATCGCGGATATCGCCGAGCAGTTGGGCGCAAGCGCCGACCCGGACCTGGCCGTGCGGCAATTCTCTCGTCTGGTCGAGCAATGCGATCAACGTCGGCTGGGCGCGTTGGCCGCCGATGAGTCTTTTCGAGGACGGGTGCTGGATCTGCTTGGCACATCGGAGGCACTCGGTGATTTCCTGGTGCGCGATCCGAATTCGTTGGAGGTCCTGCTCGAAGTCGAATCCCTGGCGCAGGCACCCTCGGCGAAGGAGGCGCGAAGCGAGTTGTTGACATCGGTCGGAGCGCAACCCGACGCCCCCGATCCGATCGCGACTTCCAACAGCCCACTCGATGCGCTGCGTCTGGCCTATCGCAGGCGATTGCTCGGCATCGCCGCTCGTGATCTGAGTGGCCTGGCCGGGATGGAGGCGGTCGCGACCTGGCTCAGTGACCTCGCTGACGCCACGCTGGAAGCGGCCTTGGCGATCGCTCGCGCGGAGGTCGGAGAACTCGCGTTCACGTGTCGACTAGCGGTGATCGGCCTGGGTAAGTGCGGAGGCCGTGAACTCAACTACATCAGCGATGTGGATGTCATCTTCGTCGCCGAGGCGGCCGAGGGTATTGATGAGGAGCAGGCGCTTCGGGTGGCGACGCAACTTGCCACCTCGGTCATGCGTGCTTGCTCGGCCACCACTCCGGAGGGTTCGATCTGGGAAGTCGATGCGGCGCTGCGTCCGGAGGGCAAGCAAGGGGCGTTGGTGAGAACGCTGCCCTCGCATGTTGGTTACTACCAACGGTGGGCGAGCACCTGGGAGTTCCAAGCACTTCTCAAGGCTCGGCACTCGGCAGGGGATGCGGACCTCGGTAACCGCTACGTGGACGAGATATCGCAACTCGTGTGGTCTGCGGCCGATCGTCCGGATTTCGTGACCGACGTCCAGGCGATGCGCAAGCGAGTGGAGGAACACATCGCACCCGACGTCGCCGAACGCGAGTTGAAGCTCGGTCCTGGGGGATTGCGCGACGTCGAGTTCTCCGTGCAGTTGCTGCAACTCGTGCATGGACGCAGCGACGTGATGCTGCGCAGCCCCACCACGCTCGTCGCATTGGAGGCCCTGGCCACCTGGGGGTACGTGGGTCGCGCCGACGCCTCGGCGCTGGCTGACGCGTATCGGTTCCTGCGCACGTTGGAGCACCGCCTTCAACTCAGGCGCCTGCGGCGAACGCACACGCTGCCCGACGACGAAGGGGAGCTGCGCATCCTTGCCCGGTCGATAGGCCTTCGCACCGATCCGGTGCGGGAGTTGCTCGACCAGTGGAAGGCGCACCAGCGTCAGGTGCGCCGACTGCACGAGAAGCTCTTCTACCGGCCGCTCCTGCAATCCGTGGCGCGCTTGGAGGCCGGTGAAGCGCGATTGTCCTTGCAGGCCGCCGAGGATCGACTGCAGGCGTTGGGATACGCCGATCCGGCCGGCGCGATCCGGCACCTGCAGGCACTCACGAGTGGGGTCTCGCGTCGTGCGGCCATCCAGCGCACCCTTCTGCCGGTGATGCTCGGTTGGTTCGCCGACGGCCCGGATCCGGATGCGGGTTTGCTGGGGTTCCGTCAGGTGAGCGA
>CAZQRR010000071.1:0-9234 GCA_964595675.1 uncultured Rubrivirga sp.
GCACTCGGACCAAGCGGGCACTCGATGGCGCCGGAGCGGACTACGTCTACCGCGACCTGGTGGCCGAGCCCGAGGCCGCTGCGGAGGCCGAGGCCATCAGCGGACGCCAGAACATCCCTGTCGTCGTACTCCCTAATGGAGTGGTCCTTGTGGAGCCCTCGGATCCGGAGTTGCTCACCGCGCTGGAGCGCTGACGTGGTGAGCCGCCCTACCGACGAAGCGAACGCTCGACGAATGTGGGAAGTGTGATGTTCCACCATTGAGTTACACCCACGCACCCGGGACGGATCGGTCACGGTCCAGGCCGCCCCCCCGCAGTCTCAGGACGCGTTCGCGAAGCACCGCTCTCATTCCTGTGTCCCCTTGACCCACACCGTCACACGTGTGACGGCAGCATGAGGACAAAGAGCACCGTGGGACCCTTTGGTTATGCGTCCCACTCGGGTGATCTACGTGGAAAACGACCCCGCCCTGCGCGGGATCATGTCCACGCTTCTGGGGCGGCACAAGCAGATCGAACTCGCCTTGTCCACGGGATCGGCGGCAGAGGTGCTGCAATATCCCCACCTAGTCGCATGCGATGTCGCACTCTTGGATCTCGCTCTTGGTCCCGAGCAGATGACAGGCATCGACCTAGGATTGGCGATGCGAGAACTCAATGAGAACATCGGCATAGTCATCCACTCTCAGTACCGACTCGATGGCGTGGCACGTCGAGTGCCCCCGCAAGCCCGCTTCGGCTGGTCGACGCTTCCGAAGGCCGGAGATATGGACATCGACCACGTCGTGGCGACTTTGTTGGACGCTGCTCAGGGCAAGAGCACCATTGTGGAGGACGAGTCGACCGGGACTTCCCCACTCAATCGCATGAGCACCCGCCAGCGAGCCATCATGGGCATGGTCGCGGCCGGGATCAAAACCCAGGAAATCGCGCGTCGGTTGCAGATCTCTCATGACGTCGTACGTCAGGAACTGGCCAGGTCCTACCGACGATTGGTACCCGAAGCAACCGCGGCTGAAGAGATCCGCACCCGGGCGATCTTCACGTACCTACAGTTGATCCGTGACGATGATGCCGACGACGGGCGCTGATCGCCTGCGGATCCGGCACTATCTCGGACCATGGCCGCTTCGCCCGGGCCCCATCTTCTTCGCGGGCCTGGTGATAGCTCTCGCCACCACCGCGAATCAGTTCCGAGCCGACACTGTGTGGTTCTATCTGCTTGCCGCGGTCGTTGCAGCTGCAGCAGGTGCCTCGGTCTTGTGGATCTTTCAGAGGTTCACTCCGGCCTGGTCGCGAAAACCCCTTGGATACATAGTTGCCCTGTGCTCTGCATCGGCGGTGAGTATCGCGATTCGAGGGATGACCGGCACCTGGGTCTTGATCGAACAACTATCACTTCCCGCGAATATCCTGATCGCCTGGGGTCGATTGACGATTCTCGGGGCCATGGCGTTGGCTCTCCTGGGGATTTCCAGTCGCAAACTGCAGATGCAGGTGAATCAGACCGAACAGGCCCTATCCCTTGTTCGCGAGCAGGCGGATGCGCTGCTCAGGGCCGATGAAGCGGTCCGCCAACAGGTGGCCAGCTTGCTCCACGACAAGGTCCAGGCCGGCTTGATCGCTGCGTGTCTGCACCTGCAGGACTTGGGGCGGCGAATTCCTGAGGCTGAGCACCGATCGGTGCGGGAGATCATCACCTCTCTGGAACGAATTCGAGCCCTTGACGTCCGTCGCGCGGTCCGCTCGCTAAGCCCCAATCTCACCGAGGTGGATTTCGAGTCTGCAGTCAGGGAACTTACCGAGTTCTACGAGCCGGCCATGACGACGACCATCCGTTTGGAGCTTTCCGAGAGCGTCCCCTATGAAACTCGGCTTGGGGCATATCGCATCATCGAGCAGGCTCTGCTCAACGCTGCTGCTCACGGGGCTGCCAAGCACTGCTGCATCGTCGTTGAACAAGGTGACAGGGATGTGCTCATCGAGGTCCGCAATGACGGCACAAGCCTGCCGGCAGGAGTGACAACCGGCTTTGGAACCACTCTCACCTCAACCTGGTGCCGGACTCTCGGAGGCATGTGGGAACGCACAAATGACGATGAGGGCGGTGTGCGTCTTCGCGCACGCCTCCCCCTTCTGTGACATTCCGCCGGAGCCAACGAACCTGTGGTCGACTCGGCATACCGTGTTGCATTATCTGGCGGGAATGATCACACGCTGGGATCGCAGTCCCGACTGCGTCGTGAAGAACACATGGACCCTCTTGCTCGTCTGCCTCACCCAGGTGAACCGACCGGTGCGACTTCGGTCTGCGTTGGTCTGATCCAGCGTGATCACCGCTGACCCTCGTTCGGGCTGGTAGCGCTTCTGTCCTGGGAGTTTCACCCTGGCGGTGAGGGCTGTCCCCTCGGGCAACCCGGTGGTGACCCCGAGGACCACGACCCCGGATCGGGTGCGGGCGTCATCGCGATAGCCCGTGATGATGATGCTGGGATTCACCACATCTACCGGGGTGAGCATGATCGAGTTGCTCGGAGTGGACCACGGGCCCCAACCGGAGCCACTCAGGGCGCGAACAGTGAAGGAGTACTCCCGCGACCTCTCCAGCCCGGTGATGCGACAGGTCGTCCCCGCACTCATGCATGTGTGCGCACCAGGACGGGAGAGCACCTGATAGGTGCTCACCGGGAAATCGCCGTGATTCGCCGGGGCAGACCAGGTGATGACGGCGACATCATCGACCGCCACGGCTGTGACATTGACAGCACGTCCCGGCGGCGCGGTGGGATCCGCCGGTGCATCGGTCGAGCCAGCGACCACTGGCGAGGTAGCACCCGATGTCAGTACAGCGGGGGACCCGACTCCATTCGACGCGGTCGTGACGACTCGAATGGTTGTGCCGACATCCAGTGCTCGCGGGGTGAAGGTCGCCGTGGTGACACCCAGGGGCGCGAAAGTGGATGTGCCATCGGGGGCCGACTCCCACGAATAGGTCAGCGTTGGTGTGGGATGTCCGGTCACGCTGGTCGCCGAGGCAGTCAGGGTTGCTCCCACCTCAGGGGTCCCCACGATGGACACAGAACCGATCCCCGGGGCCTCGCCAGTGGCGGCGATCGGACCGAAAACAGCCGAGGTCACCGTCGTCGGCGTCGAGACACCGTTATCGGCGGTAGCCGACACCCGCACGTACTTGTCCGCGACCGTGTTATCCGGTGTCCATGACGGCGTGGTGGTGGTGGCGACGACCGTGCTGCTCGTGAACGTCGAATCATCGGCCGCCTCCCAGTTGTAGGTCACCGTCGGGGTCGGTGTCCCCGACACACCGGCCGGTGACGCCGAAATGGAAGAGCCTGCCGGGACCGGGGTCCCAGCCGCCGGAACGCCGGGAACCGTCACCGAGGTGATCGCGGCGAAGGCGGATGCCCTCGTAGTCGTGATGCAGTAGTACTCGCCGACGTTGTGCACTGCGGTCCGGATCTCGAGGATCGGGCACATCCGGTTGTCACCCACGTTCAACGACGCGTAGTTCGACCAGGTCCCCGAGGTAGAACCTCCTCCGGGGCCCCACCCCACCCAGTAGTTGTACGACGTGATCGACGGATCAGCACTCGTGTTCCACGTCGACTTGAACCGTATCTGAGTGTCATCATGCGGCACCGTCACCTGATAGGTCACCGTCAACGGATCGAAAGCCGGCAGGAGATTCACCACACCTCGCCCGGTCTCCACTTCGATCACATCAATCACCTGACGCGACAGCACATGCACCGTGTACGTCGTCACCGTGCTATCCAGCGCCGTGTGTGTCACCGTCACGACGTTGTCGCCTGGATGCAACGCGATCGGACCAGAGCGGGCCCCTGACGACAGTGACCCAACCGACACCCCATCGACCGCGTACGTCACCGAACCGGCAGCGAATGTCGCCGTCAGATGGGTCTGCGTGGCCCCCCAGTCCGCCACTGCGTAGAACTCGAACGGCGTCGACGTCGACGTCAAACCGCCCGAAGAAGGCACCGCCGAATCATCGAAGGAAATCCCCGACAACGTGGACGAACTGAACGCCGCCGCCCTCGTAATCGTGATGCAGTAGTACTCGCCGACGTTGTGCACTGCGGTCCGGATCTCGAGGATCGGGCACATCCGGTTGTCACCCACGTTCAACGACGCGTAGTTCGACCAGGTCCCCGAGGTAGAACCTCCTCCGGGGCCCCACCCCACCCAGTAGTTGTACGACGTGATCGACGGATCAGCACTCGTGTTCCACGTCGACTTGAACCGTATCTGAGTGTCATCATGCGGCACCGTCACCTGATAGGTCACCGTCAACGGATCGAAAGCCGGCAGGAGATTCACCACACCTCGCCCGGTCTCCACTTCGATCACATCAATCACCTGACGCGACAGCACATGCACCGTGTACGTCGTCACCGTGCTATCCAGCGCCGTGTGTGTCACCGTCACGACGTTGTCGCCTGGATGCAACGCGATCGGACCAGAGCGGGCCCCTGACGACAGTGACCCAACCGACACCCCATCGACCGCGTACGTCACCGAACCGGCAGCGAATGTCGCCGTCAGATGGGTCTGCGTGGCCCCCCAGTCCGCCACTGCGTAGAACTCGAACGGCGTCGACGTCGACGTCAAACCGCCCGAAGAAGGCACCGCCGAATCATCGAAGGAAATCCCCGACAACGTGGACGAACTGAACGCCGCCGCCCTCGTAATCGTGATGCAGTAGTACTCGGTAGGTGTGCCGCCCTGGGCCGTGTTCCCGACGAGGGCGGGGCACCAACGGTTGTCCCCGACATTGAGGTCCCCCCAGTTCGACCACGTCCCCGAGGTCCCCCCCCCACTAGGCCCCCAGCCCACCCAGTAGCTGTACGAGGAAACTGTTGGATAGGACGAGTTCCACGTCGACTTGATGCGAGCCACCGAGTCGTCGTGAGGGACGGACACGGAGTAGGTGAACGTCGTTGGATCAAAGACAGGACTGAGTGGAACAGCTCCGGACCCAGTTTCCACCGATACTCCGGTGAGGGGGACCTGGTTCTTGATGTAGATCGTGTAGGTCGTCACCGTGTTGTCACCCGCCGTGTGGGTGAGGCTGATTGTGGTCAGGCCGACCTGGACCGCGATCACAGGCGACGTGTCGTCGGACAACAGCGTCACTAGACCCCCGCCATCGACGGTGTAGCTCGCGGAACCGTCAGCGAAACTGGCCAAGAGATGGGTCTGCGTCGTGGCCGCGGGAGCGTTGTTGAGCCAGGTATTAGGCGCGAGATCGGGCTGCATGGTGATGTCGGTATCGACGAGCGAGATGGACGTCAACCCTGAGGCCTGCGCGGATCCAGCGACGGCGACCAGCATTCCCGCAATGAGCGCCAAGAAGATGGTCGTTGCCAAGACCAAACGAGCGCTACCTGCAGCCATGACGTGATTCATGACCGAACGGTATTCAGGCTTGCCGGAAATCCCAGGAATCATCACACGTGTGACATCTCGTGACGAAACATCGAGAAGGCTGCAGGGGCGTCACCTGATCGCTGCAGCGTGACACGAGTGCTGCAATTCCCGGTGGCCAAGACACCCGCCTGGTCGATGAAGTCAGGCTCTCGGGGTACGTGCTTGCGCCGCTCACGAGAGTGTGGACGAGTGATCGAGGAGGGTCTCCCGTGCCTGTACGCGACCAATGGAAATCCGGTGACCTTGTAGGTTTCGCAACAAGTTCGAGCGGGCCAGCCCAACTTGCGCAACTGCCACTGGAACGATCAACTGACGATCACATTGAGAGCGGGTGACGGGATCCGTCCTGCGTCCTCCCGATTCCCGGGGGCGCTCTCTGCGAGAGCGGGTGACGGGAATCGAACCCGCGCTGTCAGCTTGGGAAGCTGATGTTCTGCCATTGAACTACACCCGCGAGACATGGCCTACGCCAAGAGTATGCCAGCGCATCAGGCCAGGGCGCGGGCTGGCTCCATGGCCGCGACCGCAGCCTCGTCGGTCACCTGCAGCCACGAGTGCTGCCAGATCGACGCGACGACGCGTTCCGCGACGGGCCGAGCATGGAGGTCTGCATCTCCCATCACGTCCACGGCCCGCGGGACAAAGGGGGCGATGACCGGACTCTCGGTGGAGCCTCGCCCATTGAGCGCGTCACTCACCTGAGCCCACGCCTGCGATGCCCTGCGGGTGTCTTCCGTGAGCGGTCCAACGAGCGACGGTACGAGACTGGCGACAGATGGCTGCCCTTGCGCCCACGTGCCGATCAGCACGCCCGCGACGGAGAGCGTGCGCAGGTTGTCGAGTACGTCGGCCCACTCGGCCGCGCGACGCTCTGCATCGCGGGCATGGGAATTGACGAGCACCTCGACGATCTCCATCGCGCGGGCCATCGACATCCGCATGTGCGTCAACTCATCGGGCCCGAGGTGGCCGCCCCCGTGGGTGAAGTCCGCCATCGCGCCCTCAAGAACCCGCCTGCACGCGCCGATCGCCTGGACCACATTGCGCCCGAGCCCTGCGTAGACGCCGTGCGGCCAGAGCAGGAGCGCCACGACCACGCTGACCACGATTCCGACGCCGATGTCCTCGAGCCGGGCTGCGGCAGTGGACAGGTCGGGCGGCCAGTCGACGAAGGTGAAGACGACGATGACGTAGATGGAGAAGATCGCCTGCGAGACGACGAAGCCGAGTGTCCCCTGTGCGTAGACAGCGAAGAAGGCCGTCACCACGACTAGGGCGGCGTAGATCCAGCGATCGGGCGTCAGCACGAGGAGTAGGCCGCCGCCGATGATCGCGCCGGCGAAAGTGCCCGCGAGTGCGGAGAGCGAGGTCCGCAGGGTCTCGGAGGTGTCGCTGCGCAGCACGGATAGGGCCCCGAGCAGCACCCAGAATCCATGAGAGAAGCCCACGATCTCGACGACGGCTGCCGCGGCGGCCAGCGCCGCCCCTGTCCGCAGGGCTGTGCGCATCCGCGGCGACGCCAGTGTGAACTGCGCGCGCAACTGTCCCCATGTCGGATAGTCCGGCGGCTGGGGGATCGCGATCGGATAGTCGCTGTGGTCCTCGTCGGGCAGGGACAGGACCCGACGTACCAGGATCGTCAGCCGGATGGTCGCGAGCCCCATAAGCCGCGTGGGGAAGGCGTGGGCGACCGCGCGCAGCCGGTCCTGCTCTGCACCTTGAGCCGGATCGGACACGACCTCCACCGCGCTCTCCCACTGAGCGAGCCACAGCCGAGCGACTGCATCGTCGGACGGCTGCCCGCGACGGTGCTCGAGCGCGTCCGCAAGGCCGTCGAGCGCGTGGGCACTCGCCCGCGTGAGTTCAGCACCGGGTGGGAGCACGTCAGTTGCATCGTGAAGTGTGGATTCGCGCAGGACTCCGGTGAGCAGCGCCTGCAACTGACCTACCAGGATGAGCAGCGCGCGATCGGAGCGATGCAGGCCCGTGGAGCGGAAGGGATTGCCGGCGGAAGCACGTCGTATGCCGTCCATGGCCGCGGCTAGTTGCTCCGTGTCCGGCTCCTGTCCCGCATCACGCCGTCGCTGCAACTCGGCCAGGGCTCGCAGCGCGGCGCAGCAGGCATGCGTCATCGGTTTCAGGGTGCGGCGGGGCAGCACGGTGAGGGTGACGAGGAGCCCGACACCGAGCGCGATGGCGTAGCCACCGAGGAGTACCCCGGTCTCGTCAAGCGAGCCGGAGACCATCACGGCGACGATGTAGACGATCGTCATCGCTGGTACGGCGCTGGCCACCGTCCCCCGGAGGACCGCAAGGTAGGACATCGCCGATGTCACGACGAACGTCACGACGATGGTAGCGGCGACTGAGATCGACGAAGCCACACCGAGCAGGATCAGTGGGACGCCGGCGATCGCGCATCCCACGAAGGCATCAATGCGTCGCCGGACACTGCCGCCGAAGTCGGCGGTCGCCACGAGCGCGAAGCCTCCGAAAGCCGCCATGACGACACCGGGAGTCCCGGGCATGATCGTCAGCGAGAGCGCCAGCGCGGCCACGACGGCGACGGTTGCCCTCACGGCACGACGCAGGCTCGCGTGCCCGGGATCGTTGACCTGCAGGCGCACATCGTGACCCTAGCGAGGTGACATCGCCCTAGGGTGTGCTTCGTGGCGACTGGGGAACGACCGGCGGACGACGGCCGAGACATCCTCCCGGACCTGCGCCTGGCCGATGTCATGCAGCAACGGCCCGCCTCCTTCCGGAGCCCGTGGCAGATCTTGCGCATCGGCGTCGCCGTGACGGTCGCGTGGACCGTGGGCTACTGGGTGTCTCCCAGTTCCTTTGGCATTTTCGCCCCCCTCACCACCCTGCTCGTCATCTCATCGTCTCCGTGGAGCACCTTCGGCCTCTCCGTGCAGCGGATCGCGACAACAGCGGTCGGAGTCCTCGCTGCCACATTGTGGGTGACGCTGGTCGGTGTCACGTGGTGGTCGGTCCTCCTTGCCATGCTCGCGTCGCTCTTGGTTGCGAGCCGACTGCCCCTGTCCCTTGGCGCTCGATTCCAGATTCCGACCGCGGTCCTCTTTGTCTTCGCCCTGGGCCAGGTCTCGTGGGACCAGGCCGGCTGGCGCGTCCTTGACGTCGCCATCGGAGGCGCGATCGGGATCCTCTCCATCTATCTGCCGCCGCCTAAGCCCCACCCGGAGAGGTTTGAGGCTCAACTGCAGGACTACCGCGATCACATCCTCGCCCTCCTCGAGACCATCGCCCAGGAGTTGCGAGATACTCAGAGGCCTTTGGCACCGGAGGTGCTCCACCATTTCGTGCCCGCAAGCCGCGCGCTGCGCCGAGACGCTGAGGCGGCGCGCGACGCGTTGACCGCCCTGGCCGAGATGGTGGCGTTCAATCCCCGTGGGCGCGCGGCTCGACGGGTGCTGGATGACGACGCGCTCCGGTTGCGCCGGCTTGCCAGCATCGGGGTGCACGTCCGTGGCCTCGCTGGCGCGATCAATCGCGACTATGACCGTGCCGACGTGGTGCCTGCGCTGGGCAAGGGCACACTTGCCGACCTCCTAGATGAGTTGACTGCGCTGGGCAAGACCGCACTCGGCTCGCCGGGTCTGCCGGTACGCGGCGAGTCCGCTGACGTCGCCGAGCGAGCAGCGGCTCTCGATGCTCGTCTGCGCGGACTGGCGGACGACATCGGGGCGCGGGGGCCGGGCGATGTCCTGGAGTCCGTTTCGCTCCTGGGTCGGATCGCCTAC
>CAZQRR010000072.1:0-9020 GCA_964595675.1 uncultured Rubrivirga sp.
GCGATGAATGCCTCCTGCGGCACCTCCACGCGGCCGACCATCTTCATCCGCTTCTTGCCTTCCTTCTGCTTTTCCAACAGCTTGCGTTTGCGCGAGACGTCGCCGCCGTAGCACTTGGCGAGCACGTCCTTACGGATCGCGCGGATGGTCTCGCGGGCGATGATGCGCGATCCGACGGCCGCCTGGATGGGCACCTCGAACTGCTGGCGTGGGATGAGTTCCTTCAACTTCTGTGCCATGGCAACGCCGTAGGTATAGGCCTTGTCCTTATGCACGATCGAACTGAACGCATCGACCGCATCGCCGTGCAACAGGATGTCGACCTTGACCAGGTCGGCTTCCTGCTCGCCGCTGGTTTCGTAGTCCAAGGACGCGTAACCACGTGTCCGTGACTTCAGTTGATCGAAGAAGTCGAAGACGATCTCGGCCAGCGGGAGCGTGTAGCGCATCTCCACCCGGTCCTCGGACAGGTAGTCCATACCGAGAAGGGTTCCGCGGCGGGCTTGGCACAGTTCCATCACGGTGCCGACGAACTCACTGGGCAAGATCACCGTTGCCTTGACCACCGGTTCGGTGACTGCGGCCACCTTGCCTTCGGGGAACTCACTGGGGTTGGTGACCACTAGTTCTCTTCCGTCGTCCATCCGCACGCCGTAAATGACGTTCGGCGCGGTTGAGATGAGATCGAGGTCGAATTCGCGTTCGAGGCGTTCGCGCACGATCTCCAGATGCAGCAGACCGAGGAAGCCACACCGGAAACCGAAGCCGAGTGCGACCGAGGTTTCAGGCTCGTATTGAAGCGCGGCATCGTTGAGCTTGAGGCGGTCGAGGGCATCGCGCAAAACCGGGTAGTCCGAGCCGTCGATCGGATACAAACCTGAGAAAACCATGGGTTTGGGGTCGCGGTAACCACCGAGTGCCTGCGTTGCGCCCTTGACCGCGGTGGTGATGGTGTCGCCTACGCGCGACTGGCGCACATCCTTCACACCGGTGATGAGGTAGCCGACCTCTCCCACACCGAGGCCTTGTGCGGGTATCGGTTCCGGTGAGATCACCCCCACCTCGAGCAGTTCGTGAACGGCACCGGTCGACATCATCGAGATGCGATCGCGGGTTCCAATGCGACCGTCGATCACGCGTACGTAGGTGACTACACCGCGGTAGGTGTCGTAGACGGAGTCGAAGATCATCGCCCGGGCGGGTGCGTTCGCATCACCGGTAGGTGCGGGGATTAGATCCACCACAGTTTGCAGCAGATCCGGGACGCCTTCACCGGTCTTGGCGGAGACCTTGAGCACGTCCTGGGGGCTGCAGCCGATGATGTGCGCGAGTTCGGCGGCGTACTTCTCCGGTTGAGCGGCCGGGAGATCGATCTTGTTGAGCACCGGAATGATCTGCAGATCGTTTTCGAGGGCGAGGTAGAGGTTGGCGAGCGTCTGCGCCTCGATCCCCTGGGCTGCATCCACGAGAAGGACCGCGCCCTCGCACGCGGCCAGGGAACGTGACACCTCATAGGTGAAGTCGACGTGACCGGGAGTGTCGATGAGGTTCAGCACGTACTGACGCCCGTCACCGGCGGTGTAAGGCAGGCGCACCGCCTGGGACTTGATGGTGATGCCGCGCTCGCGCTCGATGTCCATCCGGTCCAGGTACTGGGCGCGCATCGAGCGGTCGTCGACAACCCCGGTGATCTGCAGCATGCGGTCGGCCAGGGTGGACTTGCCGTGGTCGATATGGGCGATGATGCAGAAGTTTCGGATGGCGAGGGAATCCGTGGCGCCGGGCGCGGCCGATCCGACCGGCTGGCTGCCGACCTGCTGAGACACGGGCTACCTCGGATTCTCGGGGGCCCGTCGGGGCCACCTGGGGGGTCTACCCCAGGGTACGGGTACTCTTATGCGGCTGCAGCGCCCAGTGGACCGACCCACCTGGCGCCAACAAGACCTGGCAAACCGTAGAGCACCACAGCTGACGAGGAAGATCGAGGAAAGTCCGTGGCGAATATCAAGTCGCAAAAGAAGCGCATCCGCACCAACGAGAAGGCGCGGCTGCGCAACAAGGACGTCAAGTCCTCGGTCAAAACTGCTGTCCGCAAGTTCCGCGAGGCCGCCGATTCCGGCGACGCGGCCGCGGCAACCGCGCTGGCTCGCGAAGCCACCCGCGCCCTCGATAAGGCAGCCAGCAAGGGTGTCCTCCACAAGAACCAGGCCGCGAACCGCAAGTCCTCCATCAGCAAGCGCGCCGCTTCGCTGTAGTGGAGCCGCAGGCGCGCTGCGCCTTGCGCTAGTCCCGCCTTGCTGCAGTTCCCACTACGAGTCTTTCCAGGACGTACAGCTTCTGCTCCACTTCCAACGAGCGTCCACGCTCCAGGCCGCCCTTCATCAACGCTTCCGCGTCGGCCAGTTCCACGAGGGCCTCGGCCAACCTCCGTTGGTCGCCACTCCAACGCGACCATTGACGTTTGAGTGTGCCGACCTTCCACGGCGGCAAACCCAATTCGCGTGCGACGTCGGCCTCGCTGGCACCTGGACCCATGCCGCCGACACGGATGATGTCGCGTAGCCCCGACGCCATCGCCAAGACGCTCATCACACCGACCGAGGAATCATTGCCCGTGGCCGCTGCGTGGCGAACCGACTCGAGCGCCTGGGCTGGCAGCCGATTCCACACATGTTCGGCGATCTGCCAACCGGCAACATCGGCCACACCGGCGAAATACTCGCGCACGTGCTCCTCGGTTATCGGGTCCTCGGGGACATCAGCCACCAACTGACTCACCGCAGCGAACAGCATCGGCATGTCATGGCCCACTGCTTCGTACAGAACGTTCACGGCGTCGGAGGTTGCCCGCCTGCGATGCCGAGCGAACTCCTTGGTGATGACCTCGATCGCCCGCTTGCCCTTCTTCACCGCCAGACATTCGACCTCCTGCGCACCGGCACCACGAAGGAGATCAAGGAACTTCTTGCCGCCGGCAGTGCCATCGTGATGCACCACCAACCACACGTTGTCCGGCTGATCGGCGAGAACTTCCTGGAGTGCGGGCATGAATGATTCATCGGCTGACTGAAGGGAGGTGATCATGACGATGATGTCCTCACCGAACAGCGTCGGGGCGCACGCATAGCGAAGATCGTTGGCGGCCTCATCGCTCGAGGCATCCACACGCACGCGGTCTGCTGCGGGAGCCACCTTGCGAATATCCGCAACACAAGCCGCCACCGCCCGGTCCACCAATGCCTGCTCCCCGCCTCGGGCGAGGGTTATGCGGGCCGGTCCGGTCACGGTCTCAGCATGTCATGGCGACCCCTCGGGCGTTTTGCGTGCGACCCATGCCAGGGCGCGGCTCTCATCGAGCAACAGGGCGACGTCGCCGTACAGATCCGTTCGCAGCACCTGGGCACCTGCGGCCTCCCATGCGGCGATGGTGTCCGGCGCTGGATGTCCGAAGCCGTTGTCCTCGCCCACGCTGATGAGCGCGACGCGCGAATCGGCCCAACGGGCGAATCTCGGGTGCTGGTGTGCTGAGCCGTGGTGCGGGATCTTCACCACATCGAACCCACCCAGGCCACCGAGGATCGCCGACTGCGCTGGGGGTTCGATGTCGCCGGTGAACAGCCAGCGCAGACCGTGAACGCGGACATCGAGCACGATGCTCGCGTTATTGGCGAGCGAACCCGTCGAGATCTGACCTGCGGTGATGATGCGCCGAGGCCAGATCACTCGGTATTCACCCGAACCCACCCGAAAGGTGGATCCCGCACGTACCTCCTGCACCTGAAGTCCGCGCCGATCGAGTTCGTGCAGCACACCGGCTGCTTGGGCCAGCGGTTCGCGGGCAATCGTCGTGAACACCGCGTCCACCTGGCGACCATCCAGTACGCCGGCGAGACCGTTGACATGATCGGCGTGGAAATGGGTGAGCACCAGCGCTGCGATGTGTTCCACACCGAGGTCCTCCAGGCATCTATCGATCACTCGGGCGGATACCCCGGTGTCGATCACGACTGCCCCCGCATCACCTGAGGGAGCGATCACCAGGCCATCCCCTTGACCCACGTCACACTGCACGGCCACCCAACCGGTGGGCGGCCAGGCGCGACGATCAGGTGGCGCAATCGCCCAGAGCGCCGTTCCGATCACCACCATCGCGACCGTTGCGATGCGGAGCGCAGGTGAGCCGCGTCGCCAGATGATGAACGTGACCATCACCACGCAGACGAACACGCCGGCGACGAGGATCGAGCCGCGAATGCGCATGAAATCGATCGCCGCTGCTCGGATCGCCACCTGAACAATCCACTCCCCCGCCATCGCGCCGACCCACGCCACGAAGGCAGCTGGTGCACCAAAGCCCGGGATGAGTTCGATCAGAGCCGCCGCCAGACCGGCGACAGTGACGATCGGCACCACCGGCATCGCCAGCAGGTTGGCGGGCACCGCTGCTATGCCCACGTAGGCACCCATCGCCAACAGCACCGGCGCAGTAGCCAGTTGCGCCGCGAGCGTTAACGTCGCGGCGACGATCACCGGTGCAGGAATCCGGGCTCCCCACGTGTACTGCTCGATGCGATGACGCAGGATCGGAGCGACCATCACGATGCCCGCGGTGGCGGCAACCGACAGAGCGAAGCCCCAGCTGACCGATAACGACGGCACCACCACCACTAACACCACCACGGCCGTGGCCAGTACGGAAGGCCCCGGCCTACGCCCGCCTACCAGCAAAGACAGCACTACCACCGCGCCCATCACTCCGGCACGAAGCACGCTGGGTTCGGGGTGGACGACCATCACGTAGAAACCCAGCGAGATGAGCGCTGCGCTGATCCGCGCCACCATCGGCAGCCGCAGAACCCAGGCCAGGGCGAGGACCGCCCCGATCACGATCGCCACATTGCCGCCGGATACCGCGGTCAAATGCGAAAGCCCACTCATCCGCATCTGTTCGATCAACTCCGGAGACATCGCGTTCTCATCGCCGATCGCCAGACCGGCAACGAGCGCCGAACCCCCTGCCGGGCTCGCAGGCAGGCTGTCGTGGAGTGCTTCGCGAACCCGTTGGGCTGCACGATCGAGCAGTCGGGCAGTGCCGGTGACTTCGACCGCTTCCTCGACCTGCAGGTACGCGGCGGTGTGGATCGAACCACCGGCGGGACGTAGCCTGCCCTCGACGCGCACCGGGGTGCCCGGAATGGGCACTGCGGTGAAGCGCGGAAGTGTCACCGAGACCGGAATCTCCGCCGCGATCGCCCCGTATTCGTCGGAGCTGAATTCACGTGATGAGACGGGTAGGTACACCACTCCCAAGGACTCACGGGGCGGCCCATTGACCACGCCGAGCATTTCCACCTGGCTGCCCATGAACTGCTCGACCATGGGTGAGGTCCAAGCGGAGATCTGCGAAGCGGCGGCCAATCCAGCTAACCCAGCGGCGACGATCGCGATACCTATGCCGATGTACGTGCGCAGCACCACTGCAGCGAACGCAAGAGCCGCAAGGCACAGCTGCATCACCCGGACGGCCATGGTGTGTCGGACATCGACCACGTCGATCGAAGCCAGACCCACAATCACGATCGCGCTGGTAGCCCACGCCGCGAGGGCCGGGCACACCAGCCGCAGATCGGTCACATGCTCGCGAGGTCGCGGATCTGTTCGATCATCGACGGACCGATGCCGGAAACCTCGGCCAGTTCATCGATGGAGCTGAACGGTCCGTTCGTCTCCCGCCACTGCACGATGCGTTCAGCGATCACCGGGCCGACGCCTGGTAACTCGTCCAGTTCATCGACGTCGGCCGAGTTGATCGAGATGGTGGCGGAACCTCCGTCCACCGGAGCACCCACCACTATCTGCTCGCCATCCACCACCGGTCGTGCGAGGTTCACCGATTCCAAAGCCTTGACCTTGGTCGCGCCGCCCGCAGCTTCGATTGCGTCCTGCACCCGAGATCCATGGGGCAGTTCGACCACTCCGGGGTTGGCGACCTTGCCCACCACATGCACGAGCACCAGGGCGGAGACCTCCCGAAGGTCGACCCCAGCCTCGGCCCCCGCTTCAACTCCACCTGTGACGGAAACGTCGGCCTGCTCGCTCGACGCCCCGACGACTCGAACCTGCTCGGGTTGACCGCTCCACCACCACCAGACGACGACCAGTGCCAAGCCGGTGAGCAGCAGCAGTGCTGCCTTGCGCGCACGCGGATCCCAACGGGTGAACCAACGCACGGCATTCGATTCGGTGTCCGGCTCATCGGACAGTGCCGATGGAGCTGCGTCGAGCAACCGGTGGCCTACCCGCTGGGCATCGGGGGCTTGGAAACCGTTGCTGTCCGGATTATTCGACACTCGTCCGTGGGTGAGGCTCGCCAATCGATCCTGGGCGCGCGGGTGTTTGGACCACATACACCGAAGCTAGGCAGCACGGCCAGGCATCACCAGATGCATTTTCGTCCCTGTGGATAGCGTGCGCGCGGAGTGTGGAGCGGGCCTATTCAGGCACGATATTGACGAGCTTGGGAGCCCTGACCACCACGGTGCGGATCCCTCGCCCTTCGAGTGCGGCGGTAACGGCGTCGGACGCCAGCGCCATCTCGCGAAGGGAGTCCTCATCGATGCTCGGTGCGACCTCGAAGCGATCCTTGACCTTGCCGGCCACCTGCACCACGCATGTGACGGCGTCCTCGACGAGCAAGGTCTCGTCGACGACCGGCCAACCTGCGCGTGCCACGCTGGGCTCGTGTCCGAGTCGGGCCCACATGTCCTCGGCGGTGTACGGCGCAACGAGGGACAGCATGATCGCCACCGCTTCGGCCCCTTCGCGCACCGCAGGGTCATCAGGACCGGGACCGGAATCGATCGCCTTGCGCAGGACGTTGACCAGTTCCATGAAGCGGGCCACGGCCACGTTGAACCGGAACGTCTCCACCGCGAGCTGCGCATCGTGCAACGCCTTATGGGTGGCCTTACGAACGGCCAGGTCTCCGGTTGCCGGGTCCACGCCGGGCGCCGACGTCACATCGCCGGCCAGTCGCCACGCGCGCGCCAGGAATTTGGTCGACCCCGCGGGCGAGACATCCGCCCAATCGACGTCGTCCTCCGGCGGCCCGGCGAACACCATCGAAAGCCGGATGGCATCGACGCCGTGTTCGGCGAGTTCGTCCGACAATCGCACCAGGTTGCCGCGCGACTTGCTCATCGCCGACCCTTCCATGATCACCATGCCCTGATTGAGCAGGCGGGTGAAGGGTTCGTCGAAGTCGACCAGTCCCATGTCGTGCAACACCTTGGTGAAGAAGCGGCTGTAGAGCAGATGCAAGATCGCGTGCGTCACACCACCCACGTATTGATCCACCGGAAGCCACTCGCGGACCTTCGCCGGGTCGAACGCAGCGTTCTCATCGTGCGGATCGACGTAGCGCAGGTAGTACCAGGACGAGTCGACGAAGGTGTCCATCGTGTCGGCATCGCGCTTTGCCTCACCGCCGCACTGCGGGCACGGAACGTTGGCCCACTCGGCGGCCGCACCGAGGGGTGACGAGCCCTTCGGCTTGAGATCCAAACCCTCGGCCGGGGGCAACTTCACCGGAAGTTGATCCTCGGGCACCGGAACCTCGCCACACGCGGGGCAATGGATGATCGGGATCGGTGTTCCCCAGTAGCGCTGACGGGAGATGAGCCAATCGCGCAACCGGTAGTTCACCGCAGCCTTGCCGGTACCGCGCTCGCCGAGGATCTCGACGATCTTCTCGATCGCGTCGTACTTGTCCAGTCCATCCAGCGGCCCGGAGTTCACGTGCAGGCCGTCGTCGGCGGTGGCGACCCCGGTAACCGCAGGGTCCTCACCGGCCTCAACCACCACGCGAACGGGAAGATCGAATGCGCGCGCGAAGTCCAGGTCTCGCTGATCGTGCGCGGGGACGGCCATGATCGCGCCGGTGCCGTAATCGGCGAGCACGTAGTCCGATGCCCAGACCGGTATGCGCTCACCATTGACCGGGTTGATCGCATATCGCTGCAAGAACACACCGGTCTTCTCGCGCGAGGTGTCCAGGCGGTCCATTTCCGAGGTCTGCTTGACCTTCTCCAGGTACTCGGTGAACTGCGCTTCAGCCGGAGTGCCTGCCGCAAGTTCGGCAGCCAAATCGGAGTCCGCAGCCACGACGAAGAACGTCGCGCCGTAGAGCGTGTCGGGGCGGGTCGTGTAGACGGTGACGGGTGCGTCGCGCCCTTCGATCTCGAAGTCCACTTCAGCGCCGGTGGATCGACCGATCCAGTTGCGCTGCATCAGCAGCACCTTCTCGGGCCACTTGCCCTCGAGTTGGGCCATATCGTCGAGCAGACGATCGGCGTAGTCGGTGATCTTCAGGTACCACTGCGTCAGCTTCTTCTTCGTGACGTTCGTGTCGCAGCGCTCGCACTGACCGGCCACCACCTGCTCGTTCGCGAGCACCGTCTGGCATTCCGGACACCAGTTGACGTTGCTGGCCTTGCGGTAGGCGAGGCCGCGCTTGAACATCTGCAGGAAGAACCACTGGTTCCAGTGGTAGTACTCCGGGTCGCAGGTGTTCAGGACCCGATCCCAGTCGAAGCTGCAGGCGTACCGCCGCATCGATGCCTTCTGCTGGGCGATGTTGTCGTAGGTCCAGCGCACCGGGTCCTCACCGCGCCTGATCGCGGCGTTCTCTGCCGGTAGACCGAACGCATCCCAACCGATCGGGTGCATCACGTTGAATCCGCGTTGCACCCAGTAGCGCGCGATCACGTCGCCGAGTGCGTACGCCTCCGCGTGACCCATATGCAGGTCACCCGAGGGGTAGGGGAACATGTCCAAGACGTACTTCTTGGGGCGCTGATCGTCCGGTAGCCCCGAGCGGAAGGGCGCGATCTCGTCCCAGACCGGCAGCCAGCGCTCCTGGATGGCGGTGAAGTCGTACCGCGCTTCGTCCTTCTCCGGGTGCTCGGTGCTGGTGGGTGTAGTCATGGCCGGGAAAGACTACCGATGGCTGCGGCGAGGGC
>CAZQRR010000073.1:0-8956 GCA_964595675.1 uncultured Rubrivirga sp.
TGCAGGATGCAGCCGTACTGACGGAACAACTGCAGGTAGTCGTAGGACTGCAGCAGTTGGTAGCTGAACTCGGTGTAGCTGATGCCGTCCTTGGCCAGTCGCGCGGCGACTGCTTCGCGGTCGAGCATCCGATTGACGCTGAAGTGTTTGCCCACATCGCGCAGGAACTCCAGCGCACTCAGGCCCTGGGTCCAGTCGTAGTTGTTGACCATCACGGCGGCGTTGTCGCCACTGAAGTCGTAGAAGCGTTCGAGCTGGCCGCGGATACGGGCGACCCATTCGGCGACCGTCTCTGCCGGATTGAGGTTCCGCTCCCCCGATTCCTTCGGATCACCGATCAACCCGGTGGCCCCGCCCACTAGCGCCAGGGGGCGATGCCCGTGCTGCTGGAAGCGCCGGACGGTGAGGATCTGCGCGAGGTTGCCCAGGTGCAGGCTCGGAGCCGTGGGGTCGAAGCCGCAGTACAGCGTGATCGATCCAGCATCGGTCGCTTCGCGCAGCGCACCGAGGTCGGTGCTGTCGGCGATGAGTTCACGCCACAAGAGCTCTTCGATGATGCTGGCCACGGGGGCATTCTTGCCCATCACGCTCCACTGACCGGTCGCTGGCATCATGCGCGCGTGGCGTATTCCGCGGCGAGGATGAAGAAGGCGGCCCAGCACCTGGTGGCGGTCGATCCGGCATTCGAGGAAATCGTCGAAACCTCACCCCTATGCACCATCGGCAAGGGCGCCCGCGCCGGGATGGAGCCCTTCCACTCCCTGGTCGGATCGATCATCGGTCAACAGGTGTCGGTGAAGGCTGCCGATGCGATCGCCGCTCGGGTGGAGGAACACCTGGGCGGAGAGGTGACGCCGGCGCGGTTGGTTTCAGCCGATGAGGACGGATTGCGGTCCGCTGGCCTGTCCGGTGCCAAGACCAAGACCATCAAGGGCCTGGCGCACGCCGTGCACACCGGGATCCTCGACCTCGAGCACGCTGCCAAGCACCCCGAGGACACCGCGATCGTCGCCGAGTTGACGAAACTTTGGGGTATCGGGCGGTGGACCGCCGAGATGTTCTTGATGTTCACCTTGCACCGATTGGACGTGTGGCCGACCGGGGACCTCGCGATGCGCAAGGGATGGAACATCGTGCATGGATCAGACGGCGACATCGATCCGAAGATCTTGGAACCGCTCGGTGATCCGCTCAGCCCCTACCGCAGCGTGGCTGCGTGGTACTGCTGGCGTGCCGTGGAGGGTGGCAGTTCCAGCTGGTGATTACCTTCTCTTCGGGTCTGAATTCCATGGATCCAAGCAAGGAACTCCCAGCGGCTTGAAATGCTTCACGTTGCGCGTCACGACGGTCATTTGCCGTGAATCGGCGATCGCCGCGATGATTGCGTTGTCCAATGGGGCACGATCGGGAACCCGATAAGCGGCCAAGATGCGCGCCGCCGGCAGATCGAATGGAACCACGCGATCAATGAAAGCGATCAAGACATGCTGCTCGAACCACGCCCGAAGGACCGACCCTTGCGCAGGATCCTCGCGCTCCTTGATGACCACACCGCGTTCGATCTCAGCCACCGTCAAGGCTGAAACGAAGAGATCGATCAGAGGGACGGAGTCAGCCCATCGCTCCACCGATGGGTGACGCCCCCTCACCCGTAGGGCCGAGACGACGTTGGTGTCGAGCAGAAAGCTCACAGTTGCGCGGTCCGCGCACCCAAGCCAAGGCGTTCAGGCTCGAAGTCGATATCCGCACCGGCCTCCATGCTGAGCACATCGACGAGCGTGCGAGGTTCTTCTCGAAGAGCCTCGGCAACGATCTCGCGGGCCTCGGCTTCCACCGAGCGACCATGTTCTGTGGCACGTGCCCGCAAGGCGGCTTTCGTGCCGGCTGGGAGGTTGCGAATCAAGATCTGCTCCATCGTGACCTCCTTTGATATCAATAAGCGATATCATACGTCACGGATTCCGGAACCAGCCGCGGAACCAGAAGAAGCCGGCGCCCACTGCGGCGCCGGCCGTGTTGGCTAGTGCATCCGTCAACTGCGGGGTGCGGTCCGCAGTCAAGCCCTGGACGCCTTCAAGAGCGACGCCGATGACCGCTGCGGCGATCGCACTTGCGATGAGTTTCGGCTGTCGCTGCGAGAAGACGAACAGCACCGTGAGGCCGAAGTAGCCGAAGGCGTGCAGAACGAAGTCGCCGAAGATGTAGGCGGGTTGGACGTTCTCGGGTGGGGCGATCGAACCGAGGACCAAGACGATGAGCCATGCCGCTGCCAGGACTCGGGCGACTGTGTACCGCACCGGTGATCTCAACTCCAGCGCGAGCGCGCTGCCTGCGTCTGCTCGACGAGGACGTCGATCTGCTCGCGAACCCGGGCCGGAGCCGTTCCACCGAAGGCGTTGCGCGAGGCGAGCGCACCCTCGACGGTGAGCACCTCGCGAACGTCCGGCTGGAGGGCCGGATCAATGGCCTGGAAGTCCGCATCGGTCAGATCCCACAGTTCCACGCCGCGCTCCTCGGCGACCTTCACGCACGCTCCGGCTATCTCGTGCGCGCGCCGGAACGGCACTCCCTGACGCACCAGCCACTCGGCGATGTCGGTGGCGAGCGCGAAACCTTCGGGAGCGGATGCCGCCATTCGATCTGTGTCGAATTCAAGGGTGCGGATCATCCCCGTCATGGCAGGTAGCACGAGGATTAGTTGATCGACGGTGTCGAACGCCGGCTCCTTGTCTTCTTGCAGATCGCGGTTGTAGCCGAAGGGGGTGCCCTTGAGCGTGGCGAGCAGCCCGGTGAGGTTGCCGATGAGTCGGCCCGATTTCCCGCGGGCGAGTTCGGCAACGTCGGGGTTTTTCTTCTGCGGCATGATCGACGATCCGGTCGACCACTCGTCATGCAACTTGGCCCAGGCGAACTCCCGGCTCGCCATCAAGATCACTTCCTCGCCGATGCGCGACAAGTGCACGCCGATCATCGCGCCCACGAAGCAGAACTCCGCCACGAAGTCCCGGTCGCTGACTGCGTCGATGGAGTTCGCAAGCGCTGAATCGAAGCCGAGCTCTGTCGCAACGAGCTGCGGGTCCAATCCAAGGCTCGATCCGGCCAGCGCACCGGCTCCGAGGGGTGAGCGCGCGGTGCGCGCGTCCCAATCGGAGAGCCGCTCGACATCGCGCAGCAGCGCATGGCTGTGCTTGGCGAGTTCGTGGCCGAAGGACACCGGTTGCGCGTGCTGCAGGTGGGTAAACCCCGGGGAAATCGTGTTCGTGTGCTTTGCCGCTTGGACGTTGAACGCTTCCACTAGATCGAGAACGGCTAATGCGATCTGTGCTGCAGCGTCGCGCAGGAAGAGCCGGAAATCAGTGGCGACCTGATCGTTTCGGCTGCGCCCGGCGCGCAGTTTCCCGCCGAGGTCGCCGAGCTTGTCGACCAGCATCCGCTCGATGGCGGTGTGGACGTCCTCATCGGCCGGGATCGGCTGGGCGGTGCCGGCCAGCACCTCGGCGCTGAGTTCGTCGATCGCGTCCTGCACCCGGGTGAGTTCATCGTCGGTGAGCAGGCCCGCGCGGGCAAGGACGTTCGCGTGCGCGCGCGTTTGCTGGAGGTCGTAGGGCGCAAGCCTCCAATCGAAATGGGTCGACGCACTGAGCGCGGCCATGGCGTCGGCTGGGCCACTCGCGAAGCGCCCACCCCACAGCCGCACTTCCTCGCTACCCGACATCCTCAACCCTTCTGTGACAAGCCCAGCAGCGTGTCACACATCCGCTGCGCATCGGTGGCATCGCGCATCACGATGATGATCGTGTCGTCGCCAGCGACCGATCCGACGGACTCGAACAACCCGCTGCGGTCCACGTGACCGGCCAAATACTGCGCCGCACCGGGCGGGGTGTGGAGAACGACGATGTTCTGCGCGGCCTCGGCCTTGAGTAGCGTCTCGTTCAGTATCCGCGGCAATGCCGGATCCCCGACGGGTAGCGAGGTGTCCCACTTCTGCTGATCGGGCACCAGGTAACGCGTGCCGCCGCCCGCATCGGCCTTCTTCACCGCACCGATCGCATCGAGGTCGCGTGACAACGTGGCTTGGGTGACGACGATGCCGTCGTGGGCGAGCAGCCTGCCGAGGTCGTCTTGGGAGTGGATGGGGTGCTCGCAGATGAGCGCGGCGATGCGCGCGCGCCGCGCAGCGACGGATTCGGGAACCGTGCGGGTTGTCATGCCGGGTTCGCCTTCGCCAGATGCTCGATCGCCTTCGCCCAGCCTTGGGCGGCTAGTTCGATGTCCTCGTCGGTGATGGTCAGCGCCGGAGCCATCCGGATCGCGGTGGGTGAGACCGCATTGGCCAGCACGCCGTTAGCGCGCAGCGCGACCTCCACGTCCTTGGCCGGTGCCTGTGCAAGCGCGGCAGCGCGCAGCAGTCCCTTACCCCGCACCTCGGTCACGGCATTTCCCGCAGCCTGCATGACGTTCGTTTCGAGGCGCTCCCCCGCTGCTTGCACGCGCGTCAGAAGATCGTCCTGCTCGATGGCGTCGATCACTGCAAGCGCAGCCCGCGCACTGATCGGGTTGCCGCCGAAGGTGGAGCCGTGCATGCCCGGCTGCAGCAGCTCGGCAGCGGTGCAGATACCGATGACGGCGCCGATCGGAATGCCGCCGGCCAGACCCTTGGCCAGCGTGATGATGTCGGGGATGACCGGATCGTCTTCACCTTGGTAGGCGAACCAGGTTCCGGTGCGCCCGATGCCGGTTTGCACCTCATCGAGGACCAGCATCGCTCCGTGACGTGTGCTGATCGAACGCGCCGCCCGCAGATAACCAGCTGGCGGAACGATCACGCCACCTTCGCCTTGGA
Organism: uncultured Rubrivirga sp.; assembly: GCA_964595675.1. Taxonomy (GTDB): domain Bacteria; phylum Actinomycetota; class Actinomycetes; order S36-B12; family S36-B12; genus S36-B12. The sequence goes on from CAZQRR010000073.1 coordinate 4,847, forward strand.
TCGGTTCGAGGAACACGGCTGCGGTCTGCGAGTCGATGGCTTGTTCAAGGGCTTCGATGCTTCCAAAGGGCACCACGGTCACATCACCCGGTAACGGGCGGAATGGATCGGCCTTGCCGGGTTGCGCGGTGAGCGCCAGCGAGCCCATGGTGCGGCCGTGGAAGGAACCTTCGGCCACCACCACCTTGGTGCGACCCGTCAAGCGCGTGATCTTGAACGCGGCCTCGTTCGCTTCGGCGCCGGAGTTGCAGAAGAACACCCGAGCGCTTGGCTGGCCGGTGAGTTCGACGAGTTTCTCGGCTAGTTCGATGCCGGGTTCGCTGGCGTACAGGTTGCTCACGTGGCCGAGGGTGTGGAGCTGCTCGGTGACCGCCTCGGTGATGCGCGGGTCGCCGTGACCCAGGGCGTTGACGGCGATTCCGGCGATGAGGTCCACGTACTCGTTGCCGCCTGAGTCCCACACGCGCGAACCCTTACCGCGGGAAAGCATCAGCGGCGGGGTGCCGTAGTTGTTCATCATCGCGCCCGTCCAGCGCTGCTGCCAGGTCACGGGGCTTCCTTCGGCGGGACGTCTTCCTTCGTGACGAGCGTGCCCGTGTCGGCCTGCGACATCGATTGGACGAGTGCGCCGGCGACTCGGCCATCGATCACCCGCGCCTGCGGCACGCCTTGGTCGACTGCGCGCAGACATGCCTCCATCTTCGGGACCATCCCCGATTCGAGTGTGGGCATCAGGTCACGCACTTGATCGCTCGTCAACGTCCGCGCCAGGGAATCTCGGTTCGGCCAATTCGTGTAAACACCCTCAACATCGGTCAGCACGATCAACTGCTGCGCACCCAGTGCGATCGCCAGTGCTGCGGCGGCGCTATCGGCGTTGACGTTGTAAGCAAGGCCGTTCGCATCGCGCGCGACTGACGAGACCACGGGGATGTAGCCGGCGTCCAGCACCGTGGCGATCACATCGGTACGCACTTTCGTGACATCGCCCACCTGACCGATGTCCACCTGCTGCCCGTCCACGGTGGCGGTGCGCCTTTCGGCTGTGTAGAGCGAGGCGTCCTCCCCGGACAGGCCCACCGCGAGAGGCCCGTGCGCGTTGATAAGCCCGACGAGTTCGCGCTGCACCTGACCGATGAGCACCATCGCAACCACGTCCATCGCCTCGGGCGTGGTGACCCTCAGCCCGCCGCGGAACTCAGACTCGATGCCGAGCCGGTCGAGCATCGAGGTGATCTGCGGCCCACCGCCGTGCGTCACCACGGGCCGGTAACCCTGGCGCTGGAGTTGAACCACGTCCGCGGCGAACGCGGCCTTCAAAGCGTCGTCGGTCATCGCGTTGCCGCCGTACTTCACGACCACGATCGGGGCGCGTTCGTTGGATGCGCTCATGTCGAGTACGCCGAGTTCTCGTGGACGTAGTCGGCGGTGAGGTCGTTGGTCCAGATGGTCGCCTCAGCATCGCCTGCGTTCAGGTGGACGGCGATGTGCACGTCCCGACCGGACATATCGACCAGGGTGCGGTCATCGCCCACTCCCCCGCCACGGCACACGGTTATCCCGTTGATTACTACGTCCACCCGATCGGATTCGAACGCCGCGCTCGTGGTGCCCAAGGCCGAGAGCACCCTCCCCCAGTTCGGGTCCTCGCCGTGGATCGCGCACTTGAGCAGGTTGCTGCGCGAGATCGCCCGGGCCGCCTCGACTGCATCTGCTTCGCTCTTCGCCGAATGCACGGTGATGGCGATGTCCTTGGAGGCGCCTTCGGCATCGGCGATGAGTTGGCGCGCCAGGTCCGCACACACCTCGGTCAGGACCTGCGTGAATTCGTCGCTGTCCGGCTGGATGCCCGATGCCCCGTTGGCCATCGCGATCACGGTGTCGTTGGTGGACATGCAGCCGTCGGAGTCGATGCGATCGAAGGTCTTGCTCGTGGCGTGGCTCAAGGCTGCCGTCAAGGTGCTGCTGTCTACGTCCGCGTCGGTGGTGATGAACACGAGCATCGTCGCAAGACCCGGCGCAAGCATGCCCGCGCCCTTGGCCATGCCGCCGATGGTGTAACCGGCGCCCTCGCGCACGGACATCTTGGGGACGGTGTCAGTGGTCATGATCGACTCGGCAGCCTGCGCTCCGCCGTCCTCGCTGAGGCCGGTAACCGCCGCATCGATACCGGCGCGGATCTTGTCCATCGGCAACAACTCACCGATCAGACCGGTCGAGCAGACGAGGACGTCGCCCGCGCCGATGTCCTGCCCGATTCCCTGCAGTTGCTCGGCGGTGCGCTCGGCCATCTCGTGGGAGTCGGCGAAGCCCTGCGGACCGGTGCACGCGTTGGCGCCACCGGAGTTGACGATCACCGCACGAGCGCAGCCATCGGATACCGCCTGCCGGGACCACAGCACCGGTGCCGCGGGGAAGCGGTTGCTGGTGAACACCGCTGCTGCGGAGTCCTTCGGACCGTCGTTGACGATCAGTGCTACGTCGGGCTTGCCGGAGGCCTTGATGCCGGCGGCCAGGCCGATCGCGCGGAATCCCTTCGCCGCGGTGACGCTCACGGTTCGACCCCGATCACGTCCAGACCCGCAGCCTCGTCCAGGCCGAGCATGATGTTCGCGTTCTGCACGGCCTGACCGGCCGCACCCTTGCCGAGGTTGTCGATCACCGACACCACGATCACCCGGTTCGCGTGTTCATCGACGGCAACCTGCAAGTGGGCGGCGTTCGTGCCACTCACCGATCCCGTTTGTGGCCACTGCCCTTCGGGAAGCACGGTGACGAATGCTTCGTCGTCGTAGGCGTCTTGCAGGATCGATCGCGCGTCGACCGGCTTGGTCACCGTCGCGGTGCAAGTAGCGACGATGCCGCGCGGCATGGGGGCGAGTAGCGGCGTGAACGAAAGCGACATGTCGGCGAGGTCCCAGCCACCGGCTGCGGCGATGGACTGCTCCATCTCCGGGGTGTGCTGGTGGGTTCCGCCCACCTTGTAGGCGCCCATCGAGCCCATCACGTTCGTGGCGAGCAATGCATCACTGGCTTTGCGGCCAGCGCCGGATGTGCCCGATGCCGCGACGACAACGATGTCGGCTGGCTCGATCGCACCGGCGCGCGCGAGGGGCGCGAGTGCGAGCGCCACGGCCGTCGGGTAGCAGCCGGGGTTGGCGACCTTGGTCGCTTCGCGTATCCGTTCGCGTGCGCCGGGGAGTTCGGGCAGGCCGTACGTCCACGTGCCGGCGTGGTCACCACCGTAGAAGGTCGTCCATGCATCGGGGCTCGTGAGCCGGAAGTCGGCACCCAGGTCAACGATCATCGTGTCCGCGGGCAACGTACTTGCCAAGGCAGCGGACTCACCGTGCGGTAGGGCCAAGAACACCAGGTCCGCCTGGCCCAGGACATCCGTCGTGGTCTCGTCCAGAACAAGACCCGCCCAGGATGTGCCGGCGAATTGCGGGTGCACAGCAGCCAATTGCTCCCCCGCCCGTCCGGCCGCGCAGGCGGCCACCAGATCGAAGGTCGGGTGCTGGGCCAGGTAGCGCAGGAGCTCGCCGCCGGCGTAGCCGGAAGCCCCGGCAACAGCAACTGACGTCATGGGCTGATTATACGCATACGCGCATAATCAGCCCATGATCAGCCGTCCTAGCGTGGCGGTCGGCTCGGCTTCGAGTAAACCGATCCCAGGGGTGTCACGAGCCGTACGGCGATGCGCTGGTCGTCGTATCTCGAACCCAGCTCCGCCTCGACGGTCTTCGAGAAGCGACTCCCCCCGGCCAGAGTGTCGATCTCGGTCCACCCCCACCGGTCCCGTGATTGGTTAGTAGTCGGAATAATGGCGACTTCGAGACGGATCGTGTTCCTGTCCGGGAAGCCTCGCCCCTCCGCGAGGGTGGTGATGCCGCCGGGTTCGCGCGCGACGACCCGCACGCTCGCCTCCGTGAACCTAACTTCCTTGTTTGCCTTGCCCTTCGGTCCCGTCTTGATCGCGGTCCTCGCGGCGACGGTGAAGGAGTAGGAGGCTCCAGGGAGCAGATTCCGTAGATCACCCTGGCCTGCGGGACCCACATCGCGGCACCGCGTCCCGATGTACTCCGCGCAGATCGTGTAGCCGATGATCTT
>CAZQRR010000074.1:0-8889 GCA_964595675.1 uncultured Rubrivirga sp.
TCTCCAAGAGCGCCCGCGTGGTGGGCGATGTGATGGGCAACTACCACCCGCACGGTGATAGCGCGATCTACGACGCCCTGGTGCGGTTGGCGCAGCCGTGGAGCTTGCGCTATCCGCTGGTGCAAGGTCAGGGCAACTTCGGCTCCCCGGGCAATGACCCGCCGGCAGCCCAGCGCTACACCGAGTGCCGGATGGCGCAGCTCGCCATGGAGATGGTGCGCGACATCGACGAGGAGACCGTCGACTTCATCCCCAACTACGACGGCCGCACCCTCGAACCGTCTGTGTTGCCCAGCCGCTTCCCGAACCTGCTGGTCAACGGCAGCGCGGGCATTGCGGTCGGTATGGCCACCAACATCCCGCCGCACAACCTTGGCGAGGTAGCCGCCGCTGCAACCTGGTTGCTGGAGAACCCCGAGGCGAGCACCGAAGAGCGCATGACCGCGCTGATGGAGATCGTTCAGGGTCCGGACTTCCCCACCGGTGCGACCATCATCGGCCGGCGCGGCATCGAGGACGCCTACCGCACCGGCCGCGGTTCGATCACCATGCGCGCGGTCGTGGAGGTGGACGAGGACGCCAAGGGTCGCCAACGGCTGGTCGTCACCCAACTGCCGTACCAGGTCAACCCGGACAACCTGCTGCTTCGCATCGCCGAACTCGTGGGCGACGGCAAACTGACGGGGATCTCCGACGTTCGCGATGATTCATCGTCGCGCACCGGCATGCGCTTGATCATCGAACTCAAGCGTGATGCCGTTGCTCAGGTGGTGCTCAACCAGCTCTACAAACACACGCAATTGCAGGACAACTTCGGCGCGAACATGCTCGCGTTGGTCGATGGAGTGCCCCGCACGCTCACCCTCGAGCAATTCCTACGTCATTGGATCACCCACCAAATCGAGGTCATCCAACGTCGTACGCGTTACCGCCTGCGCAAGGCCGAGGAGCGAGCGCACATCCTGCGCGGTTACCTCAAGGCCCTCGACGCCCTCGACGAGGTCATCGCGTTGATCCGCGCTAGCGCAACCGTCGACGACGCACGCACCGGTCTTATGCAGCTACTGGAAATCGACGAACTGCAGGCCACCGCGATCCTGGACATGCAATTACGGCGCCTGGCGGCGATGGAAAGGCAGAAGATCATCGACGAGTTCGAGGATCTCATGGCGAAGATCGCAGACTACAACGACATCTTGAGCAACGAGCCACGGCAACGCTCCATCGTCGCCGAGGAACTCAAGGAGATCACCGACAAGTACGCCGATTCACGGCGCACCGAGATTCTGCCGTGGGACGGTGAGGTAACCGACGAGGATCTGATCGCCGTCGAGGACGTCGTCGTCACCATCACTGCCGGCGGCTACGCCAAACGCACTCGCGCTGATCTGTATCGCGCGCAGCGTCGCGGCGGTCGCGGTGTCCGTGGTGCGGCGCTGCGTCAGGACGATGTCGTCGAGCACTTCATGGTCACCAGCACGCATAACTGGCTGTTGTTCTTCACGAATATGGGTCGCGTCTACCGCGCCAAGGGTTACCAACTGCCCGAGGCCAGTCGCGATGCCAAAGGTCAGCATGTGGCGAATCTGCTGGCGTTCCGCCCGGAGGAAGCGATCGCGTCGGTGCTGTCGATCCCCGGCTACGACGCCGCGGACTACCTCGTGCTCGCCACCCGCAGCGGCCTGGTGAAGAAGACGCGCCTGGATGCCTTCGATACCAACCGTCAGGGCGGCATCATCGCGATCAGCCTGAACGAGGACGACGAAGTGATCGGTGCGCGCCTCGTGTCGGCCGAAGACGACATCTTCCTGGCGTCGACCAAGGGCATGAGCGTGCGCTTCACCGCGAGCGATGAGGTGCTGCGCCCGATGGGCCGCGACACCCGCGGCGTGATCGGAATGCGCTTCCGCGAGGGTGATTCGCTGCTGAGCATGGACGTGGTCAAGCCCGGATCGGACATCGTCACTATCACTGATGGCGGCTTCGCCAAGCGCACCAAGGAGGAGGAGTGGACGCCTCGCGGCCGCGGCATCCTGGGCGTGCGCGCAATGAAGATCAACGAGAAGCGCGGATCGCTCGTTGCAGCCATGGTGTGCGAGCCGGATGATCAGATTTTCGCCATTGCCAGCAATGGCGTGGTCATTCGGACGTCGGTCTCCGAGCTCCGCCCGTCGGGGCGTGACACCATGGGCGTCACGATGATGCGTCTCGGGGACGAGGATTCGGTGGTTGCGGTGGCTCGTAGCGGGGAGAAGGACGGCCCCGAGGACGAGTTCGACGCGGACACCGAGACTTCGGACGCTGAGACTTCGGACACCGAGGCTTCGGAGGCCGGAGCTGTAGTAGGCGCAGAAGCGTCGAACGAAGTAAGTGGCGAACCCCAGGAGGGTGACGGAACGTGAGCGACACCGCTGGGCAACGCGTGGGGGAACGCGCCGGTCGGTCGACCAGAGCCCGCGCGCGTGAACGCAGTGCAGGTGATCGAAGCGGCGTGAGCGTTTCCCCGTCGCCAGCGTCGGGCGTGTCCACGCAGATACCCAGCCAGGCCCAAGTGGAGGGCGATGGCCGCGTTCAGCGTCGTCCGCGCCGTGCGCGCGTATACGTCACGCGCCTTGATCCATGGTCGGTCGCGAAAGCCGCATTCCTACTTTCCTTGGCGATCGGCATCGTGATCGTGGTAGCCGTGGCCGTGGTGTTCTGGACGCTCGACTCCACCGGTGCCCTCGACTCCGTTTCACGCACCGTCGATGATGTTCTGGGGACCGGTGGCTTCGACCTGCTCACCACACTGGAGTTCTCCCGCGTTCTAGGCTTGGCAGCGGTGATCGCGAGTATCGAGATCGTGCTCGTGTCGTTGCTAGCCACACTCTTCGCGTTCCTCTACAACGTGACGGTCGGCCTTACCGGCGGAGTGGAAGTCATCCTCTCCGACGACTAGCTCCCCGATGCTGTGTCAGAGGTCGGGCCAAAATTTAGAAAATTTGCCCGACCTCTGACACAGCATCGGGTTCGTGGTGTCCACATCGTGCGTGCACGCCTTCCACAACGCAGCCGACGCCCGTAGAGCCGTGAGTGACATGTAGCAACGATCGTTGGCATGGGCAGAAGGACGAATCTGGCAGGCATACCATCCGAGCCCTTTCTCGTCACAGTCGAAGGTGGAGCCGGCTGGACAGCAGACGAGGTGCGGCATGCGCGATTCCTCCTCACAAGCCGCGGTGTGCGCGCTGAGGCAGAGACCGTTCGGCGTGAAGGGTGGAGCTTCAGCGAAAAGCCCGTAACTCGATGGCACGCCGCACAATTGCCGCTCGGCGATGACGTTGTCCTGTCACATGCAACAGCAGCAGCGATTCTCGAGCTTCCCCTTCCCGTGTGGCTCGCCGATGAACGTCTGATTCACGTGACCGCGCCCAGGACCGTAAACCGCCCTCGGCGGCGAGACATCCAGACTCACTACGCGGTGCTGCACCAGGACGAGTGCATGGAAACAGAGGGGTTCCATGTCACATCACCTGCGCGGACGTACACCGATGTCGCGTATCGGCTCAAGGTGCCAGAACTCGTGGCCTTCGGAGACGCGATGATGCGTAAGTACGGAGTATCCCGGCGGGAGTTGCTGGCGACGATCTTGCGCCGAAAGCGTTATCCCGGCCGATTGAAGGCCCGACAGTGCGTGGATCTACTCGATCCCCGAGCGGAATCGCCCAAGGAATCCGAACTTCGGATCATGCTTCAGACCGCTCGCTTACCCACACCTTCGATCAATCCGGACATTCTCGATAGTCGCGGTCACTTCCTCGCCCGTGGCGACATCGCGTTCGAGGAGCACCGAGTGCTCGTCGAGTACGACGGCGCGTATCACGCGGAGATGCTCCAGCGCGCGCACGATGCAGCTCGCCGGGCTCTGCTCCGCGAGCACGGCTGGATCGTGGTTGAGATTGTTGGGGAGGACATGAAGCATCCGGGCCGAGTCATCTCGCGGGTGCGCAAGGCGCTAATCGATCGCGGCTGGTCTCCCTCCCCGATGCGGTGTCAGAGGATGGGCCGAAATTCGAAGAATCGGCCCAACGATTGACACCGCATCGGGGGGAATCGGGGGAGTGTGAGGGGGTCGGGTAGTCTTCCGTTCGCTTCTGGGGCCTATAGCTCAGCCTGGTTAGAGCGCTTCCCTGATAAGGAAGAGGCCGATGGTTCAAGTCCATCTAGGCCCACCATGGAGCGAAAGCCCCGCGGAACTGAGCGGGGCTTTCCTTGTTGTCGGGCGTTGGCCGGACTATCCGAAACGGCCGGAGATGTAATCCTCAGTCTGCTGGTTTTTCGGCTTAGAGAAGATTTCACTCGTCGCACCCACCTCGATCAACCGCCCCGGCTGGCCGATCCCCGGCAGGTTGAAGAACGCGGTTTCGTCCGACACACGCGCTGCCTGTTGCATGTTGTGGGTCACGATGATGATCGTGTACTTCTCCTTGAGCTCGTGGATCAGTTCCTCGATCGCCAGGGTGGAGATGGGATCCAAGGCCGAGCACGGTTCGTCCATCAACAGAACTTCAGGCTGCACGGCAATTGCCCGTGCAATACACAGCCGCTGCTGTTGACCACCTGAGAGCCCAGCTCCCGGGCGATTCAGCCGGTCCTTGACCTCTTCCCACAGGTTGGCACCGCGCAGTGACGCCTCGACGAGATCGTCGAACTCACTTTTGCGCTTACGCCCACCCTTCTCGAGTTTCATCCCGGCGATCACGTTCTCGTATATGGACATGGTGGGGAATGGATTCGGCCGCTGGAAAACCATGCCGATCATTCGACGCACCAGCACCGGATCCACGTTCGGCGCGTAGATGTCCTCGCCGTCGAGCAACACCCGGCCGCTGATGCGCCCACCTGGTGTGACCTCGTGCATGCGGTCTATTGAGCGCAGCACCGTGGACTTCCCGCACCCCGACGGCCCGATGAAAGCCATCACCGACTGCGGACGTACCTGCAGGTTCACATCCTCAACAGCCTTGAAGTCCCCGTAGAAGATGCTCAGGTCCTCCAATGCGATGCGACTTCGGGTGTCGACGCTGTCTTGGAGTGTTGCGGATGTGGCGTTCATCAGCGTTCCTTCGGGGCGTAGCGGGCGGCGAGGATACGTGCGGTTGCGTAGAAGAACAGGACTATGAGGATCAACGTGAGGGCACCGGCCCACGCGCGATCGAGTGAGGATTGGGTGCCACGTCCGATCTGATCCCAGATGAAGGTCGGTAGCGAAGCTTGCGATCCGTTGAAGGCATTCCAGTTGATGTCTTGGGCCAGGAACGTGGTGAGCAGCAGGGGTGCCGTTTCACCGGTCACGCGCGCGATGGCGAGCATGACCCCGGTGATGATTCCCGAGATCGCCGTGGGCAGCACCACTTTGATGATCACCCGGTACCTGGGGATACCCAAAGCCAAAGCACCCTCGCGAAGCTCGTTGGGCACGATGCGAAGCATCTCCTCAGCCGATCGCACCACCACGGGAATCATCAGGATCGTCAGCGCGAGGCCGGCGGCGAAGCCCGACTGCGGGAAACCGAGGGTCAGTATCCAGAACGTGTAGATGAACATGCCGGCGACGATCGACGGAATACCGGTCATCACATCGACGAAGAAGTTGATGCTGCGCGCCAAGCGACCGCGTCCGTACTCACTCAGATAGATCGCGGTGAGTAGACCGATCGGGACCGAGATCAAGGTCGCAATGCCCACCTGTTGCACGGTGCCGAGCACCGCGTGCGCCACACCCCCGCCCGCTGCCCGCGGATTGACGTTGCGCATGGTGTCCACGAACAGGAAGTTGACTGATAGGACGGTCACGCCCTTGTAGATGACGGTGATGAGGATCCAAAGCAGCGGTACCAACGCCAGGATCGCTGCGGAGTAGATCAGCGCCGTGGCGAACCGATCCACGGCATGCCGACGACCCTCCACGGCCAAGGTCCAGCCTGTGTAGGTGAGAAGGAAAACCAGAACGACGACGACGATGGGAGCCAGGCCCAGCACCGTCACTTGAGTGAGTTGCACGAACAGCCCGATCACCAAGCTCACGGCGAGCGCGGCGACCGGAGCCCAGCGTGGGATTCGGCGCCCTGTCAGGCGCAGCGGATCGTCGGCCGAGGAGATCGGTGCGTGGATGTCGGATCGCAGGGCCATCAGTTCGCCCCCGAGAAGTCACGACGTCGGTTGACCACCCAGCGTGCCGTCATGTTCACCACGAGGGTGATGAAGAACAACGCCATGCCGGTGGCGATCAGCGCACTACGTCCGTTGGCGGCGGCCTCACCCCACTTCAGGGCGATATTCGCAGCGATCGAGTTACCACCGGGTTCGGTGATCTGCCAATTGATCTCGAAGACAGCCGAGAGGATCAAGGCCACCGCGATGGTTTCCCCGAGTGCGCGTCCCAGGCCGAGCATCGCTGCGGAAATCATGCCCGGCCGGCTGAACGGCAGCACCGCCATCCGGATCATTTCCCAGCGAGTGGCACCGAGGGCCAAGGATGCCTCGATGTGACCTTTCGGCACCTGCCAGAAGACTTCGCGGGAGATCGCGGAGACCGTCGGGAGGATCATGATCGCGAGCACGAAGCCGGCAATCAGGATGCTCTTCGTGTACAGATCAAGATCGTTGCTGAAGAACGGGATCCAACCGAGATACGTGGACAACCATTGCGCTGCGGGAACGATCTGCGGCATGAAGTAGTACAACCCCCACAAGCCGAAGATGATCGACGGAACCGCGGCCAACAGATCCACGACGAAGCCGAGCGTCCGGGCGATCCGTCTTGGCGCGTAGAAGGTGATGAACAACGCGGTTCCGATGCCGATCGGCACCGCGAGCACCATCGCGATCAAGGAAGTCCACAGCGTCCCGAAGATGAGCACCGCGATGCCCCACTGCGGGGGATCGGCGTCGGGGAGCCACTGCTGGTTGGTGAAGACGTTCCCAGTGTTGTTCTGCAATGCGGGTATCGACTGCCATACCAAGAACGCCGCGATGGCTGCCAACACACCGAGAACCGCGATGCCGGCCGCCGTCGTCGTGAATCGGAAGTTGCGATCACCGGGACGAACCGATGAACCGGTGATCCGCGGCGGGGTGAGCAGACTCATCGCGCCACTCCCTGCAACACCTGGTCCACGGAAGCACGAACATCGGCTAGCAGGTCACCGGAAAGAGGCACGTAGCCGATTTGACCGAGCAATTCCTGACCTGAATCCGACGCTGCGAACGCGAGGAACTCGGCAACCAAAGCGGGGTTCTGGTTCTCCGCAAGGCCCGATGTGCAAACGATCTCGTAAGTGACGATGCTGATCGGGTAGGCGTTCGGCACTGTGGTCGTGTAGTCGATGTCCAGCACGATGTTGCCGTTCTCACCCGAGGAAGTGGACGAGGCGAGTGTGATCGAGGCGTTGTCGGCAGTGGGGAGAACCGGACCTCCGCCTTGGTCGATAGCCACCGGCTTGGTGTTGATCGCATCGATCAAGTAAGACAATTCGACGTAACCGATCGAGTTCGGTGTCTGCGCTACGGAAGCACTCACCTGATCGGATCCGCGAGCACCCTGACCGCCGGGCGCGGTCCACTCCTTGCCGGTGTCGTAGTCCCAGGCATCGGGCGCGGTGGCCTCGAGGTAGTCGGAGAAGTTCGCGGTGGTGCCGGAGGAGTCCGAGCGATGGAACTGCGCGATCGCTGCGTCCGGGAGCACAGCGTCCGGGTTCAGTGCAACGATCGCCGGGTCGTTCCAACGGGTTATCTCGCTGGAGAAGATCGCAGCCAACGTCGGGGGATCCAGAACCAAGGAGTCCACACCCTCGAGGTGGTAGACGACGGCGATGGCACCCCCGACGAGCGGGATGTTGATCGCGGAATTACCGCCGCACCGCTCGATGGCGGCGTCCATATCCTCGTCCTCGACCGCAGAGTCGGTACCCGCGAACGAGACCTGCTCGGACAAGAACGCCTCGACGCCGGCTCCTGAGCCGACGGGTTGGTAGTCGATCGTGGACTGTGGGCACGCGGTCTGGTAGACGTTCACCCACTCGGTGATCGCGTTGGCCTGCGCACTTGACCCTGCGGCCTGGATTCGACCGTCCACGCACTCGACATCTCCTGCTTCCATCGCCGCTTCGGCTGCGGGGATCGCCGGGTTGACGGTCGTGGAGGAGCCGCAAGCGCTCAGCAGGAGCACGCCGCCTACGACGAGAGCACCGAGCGGGATGGCCCGCTTCGACGCTCGATGTGCGCTCGGCACAGGTCTCCTCGAGAAGTCGCAGGGTGTTCGTCGGGGGAAGGGGCGACGCGCGACCGGGAAGGTGGCAGGCCGCTACGAGAACGTAGGCAGGCGAGGTGACCGTCAATCAAGCATCAGGTGAACGACAGGTGAACAGAATTTCCCAGAAATATCGCTACGGTCCGATCATCGCCGAATCGGCGGTCATTTGTTCATCTACTGGTCATGAACGGTCACTTCCGGGACCGCAAACGGACCCGATCCGCATCCGACTAGTCGTTGGATGACCCTTGAGCGGACACCCCCTCTGGCGTGATCGGGAGCCACCGGGCACTATGGAGGCTCCTACTGAAATTGGAGATATCCCCATGAAGAAGCTGCTCCTCCTGGCCATCCTCGGTGGCATCGGCTACCTGGTCTACCGCCAGTACGTGGCCAGCCAGGCCGAGCAGGACCTCTGGGCCGAGGCAACCGCCGCCCCCGACCTCCGCTAGTACCCGTTCCCCGAGAGTCGAGGCCCGCTACGCGCCTCGGCTATCCTTCGAGCTCCCGTATGGCTTCCCGCCCGGGGGCTTAGCTCAGTTGGTAGAGCGCTGCCTTTGCAAGGCAGAAGTCAGGGGTTCGAGTCCCCTAGCCTC
>CAZQRR010000075.1:0-8655 GCA_964595675.1 uncultured Rubrivirga sp.
GGTTACGGTTTCGAGGAATCCAAACTGTGGGTGACCGTCTATTTGGACGACGACGAAGCCATCGACATCTGGCACACGAAGGTCGGGCTGCCGCTGGATCGCATCCAGCGCCGCGGACAGGCGGACAACTACTGGTCCATGGGAGTCCCCGGCCCGTGCGGCCCGTGTTCGGAGATCTACTACGACCGCGGCCCGGACTACGGCGCCGAGGGTGGACCGATCGCCGATGAGAGCCGTTACCTCGAGGTTTGGAACCTGGTGTTCATGCAATTCGAGCGGGGCGCAGGACCGGCCAAGGAGGACTACCCGATCCTAGGTGAACTGCCCGCCAAGAACATCGACACCGGAATGGGCCTGGAGCGGATGGCCGCGCTGCTACAAGGCGTGGACAACATCTACGAGATCGACACCACGCGAACCATCTTGGAGAAGGCCAGCGAGCTCAGCGGTGCCCGATACGGACGCTCGGAAAAGGACGATGTCGCCCTTCGCGTTGTGGCCGACCACGCCCGCACCTGCACGTTCTTGATCGGTGACGGTGTGATTCCCGGCAACGAGGGTCGTGGATACGTGCTGCGCCGTTTGATGAGACGTGTCATCCGCAACATGCGCATCCTCGGCGCCGAGCAGCCGGTGATGAGCCAATTGGTCGATGCGACGGTTCTGGCGATGGCCCCGCAGTACCCGGAGTTGAACGACGAAGTCGAGCGCATTCGCAGTGTGTCGATCTCCGAGGAGGCGTCGTTCGATTCCACCTTGCGCACCGGCACCACGCTGTTCGAGACGGCGGTCGAGCAGGCCAAGAAGTCCGGATCTGCGGTGTTGCCCGGCGCCAAGGCGTTCTCGTTGCACGACACTTACGGCTTCCCGATCGACCTGACCTTGGAGATGGCTGCCGAACAGGGCTTGTCGGTCGATGAAGAGGGGTTCCGCACGCTGATGACCCAGCAGCGTGAGCGCGCGAAGGCCGATGCCGTGTCGCGCAAGAGCGGGTTCGCTGCGACCACCGCGTACCGGGACATCCTCGAATCCGGCGGATCGACCACCTTCGTCGGATACGACCAGGTGGTGGGGGAAGCGACCATCCTGGGCATCGTCGCCGACGGTGAGACCAAGCCGGTGATCGGCGTGGGCCAGCACGCCGAGGTGATCGTGGATCGCACGCCGTTCTACGCCGAGGCCGGCGGTCAGCTAGGTGATCACGGAACCTTCGTTTCCGCAGATGGCTCCACTTTCGAGGTCTACGACGTTCAATCGCCGGTTCCGGGGTTGTTCATCCACCGCGGGCAGGTGCGCGAGGGTGAATTGACACAAGGCGACACGGTCGTAGCACATGTCGACATCCCACGCCGCAAGGCCATCTCACGCGCCCACACCGCGACGCACATGATCCACCGAGCATTCCGCGAGCAGTTGGGGGAGACGGCCACGCAGATGGGATCGGAGAATGCACCGGGTCGACTGCGATTCGACTTCCCCAGCCCAGAACCCGTCTCGGGAGCGATCTTGCGCGACGTGGAAGCGCGGGTGAACGAGATCTTGATCGAGGACCTCGACGTCCACGCCCAGGTGATGACACAGGACGAAGCCCGCGCCATGGGCGCAATGGCGTTGTTCGGCGAAAAGTACGGCTCCGAGGTTCGAGTGGTGTCGGTGGGGGACTGGGCGCACGAACTGTGCGGGGGAACGCATGCGCAGCGTTCCGGCCAACTTGGCGTTGTCTCCTTCTTGTCCGAGGGATCCATCGGGGCTGGCATTCGACGCGTCGAAGCACTCGTGGGCGTGGACGCTTACCGGCACCTGGCCGCCGAGCACGTACTCGTCCAGCGACTCTCGGATCTGGTGAAGGCACCTCGCGATGAGGTGCTCGAGCGCATCGAACGGACGATCGCGTCGCTCAAGGACGCAGAACGCGAACTCGCCCGATTCAAGACTGCCGATCTGTTGTCGGAAGCCGACGCCTTGATCGGTGAGGGAGTCGAGGCGGGCACGGTGCGCCTGCACGCCTTCCGGGCACCTGCCGGCGCGGGCGGCAAGGAACTGCGCGACATCGCCCAGCACGCGAAATCACGCGCGGGCAAGGATGCATCGGCCGTTTTCGTCGGCTCGGCCGTGGCCGACGGCTCGGTTTCGGTGATCGTCGCGTGCACGCCCGCCGCAATCGCGTCGGGTGTACGAGCCGGTGAGGTCATCACGGCCATGAACGTACGCCTCGGCGGTCGCGGCGGCGGCAAGGACGACATGGCGCAAGGCGGCGGTGGCGACCCCGCACAACTCGACGCAGCCATTGCGGACGTACTCGCGATGTTGCGCTCTCGCTAGGGGCTGGCCGCGTGCGCAAGGGTCGGCGACTTGCCTTGGATCCCGGATCGGTCCGAATCGGAGTGGCTGTGAGCGACGTCGACGGAATCTTGGCCTCACCGCGGGATGCGGTAGCGGCAGGGGACCTGGCGGCGGTGGGCGTCGTCGTCGATGAGGTGGAGCCGATCGAGATCATCGTCGGCTTGCCGCTGGGACTCGACGGGCGCGAGGGGGAATCGGCGACCAAGGCGCGAACTTTCGCGGCAGAGGTGACCCGGGCCACGGCGTGTCCTGTGCGATTGGTCGATGAACGACTTTCCACAACGCAAGCCCAGCGTGGCCTCCACGATCAGGGGCGCTCGGTGCGTCAGAGTCGTGACATGATCGACAGTGCCTCGGCAACCGTGGTGCTCCAGCACGCACTCGACGCCGAGCGGACGACAGGCAGACCCCCAGGGCAGGTGCACGAAGACCGATGACCCACATGGACGAATTCTTCGACGACGAGGAAGCCTTGCCCGCATCACGCAACGCAGCGAGCGTGGCTCGGCGAATCACCGGGATCGCCGTTCTCCTCGCGGTCGTAGCTCTCGCGTGGGGAACCTGGTCCTTCGTGTCCGGGCTCGGCGGAGGTGGCACCGCAGAATCCGAATTCGCCGGTGAGGGTGTTGGCGAGGTGCAGGTGGTCGTGGCCCGCGGCGACACCCTCACGACGATCGGTCAGACCTTGGCCGATGCGGGCGTGGTCAGCAGCGTGAAGTCGTTCACCGACGCAGCGCAGGCCAATGAAGCTGCGGCGTCGATCGGCCCGGGTACGTACACACTGCGGCTGCAGATGGGCGGTGAGAACGCCGTCGCCCTGATGCTCGATCCGATCTCGCGCGCAGACAGCAGGTTGATCCTGCCCGAGGGGCTTAGATTGCCGCAGACCGTCGAGGCGGCCGCGCAAGCGTCGGGGTTGCCGTCGTCCGAATTCCAGCAAGTGCTCGAAAACCCCGGAGTGTTGCCGCTGCCATCGTGGGCGGAGCAGCGCCCGGAGGGCTTCATGTTCCCGGCAACCTACGACCTCATCGGAGATGAGACAGCCGAGCAGATCCTCAGCACACTCGTGGCGCGTTTCGACCAATCCGCGGTGTCCTTGGACCTGGTGGCTCGCGCCGAGGCGCTCGGTCGTACCCCGTACGAGGTGATGATCGTCGCTTCGCTCGTGCAAGCCGAAGTCCTGCCCGAGGACATGCGTAAGGCCGCGGCGGTGATCTACAACCGGCTCGATGCGGGCATGCCCCTGCAGTTCGACTCGACCGTCTCGTACGCACTCGGCATCACGGAGCTGCAGTTGTCAGCTGAACAGTTGGCCACCGACTCGCCCTACAACACCTATCAGGTGGAGGGGTTACCGCCCACGCCGATCAATTCCCCTGGCGATGCGGCGATCGAAGCGGCGCTCGACCCCGCACCGGCCAAGTGGCTGTACTTCGTAACGGTCAATCCAGAGACGAAGGAAACCAAATTCGCGCGCGACTACGACCGCTTCTTGAAACTCAAGGATGAGTTGCGCGACTGGCTCGCGGAGAACGGCTGATGCCACGGGCGGCCGTTCTCGGTTCACCGATCAAGCACAGCCTTTCTCCGACCCTCCATCGAGCGGCGTATCGATTCCTCGGTTTGGACTGGGACTACACCGCGATCGAATGCACAGCAGGTCAGTTTCCGGCGTTCTTCGCCGACCTCGATGAGCAGTGGCGCGGACTGAGCTTGACCATGCCGCTGAAGGAAGTGGTCCTCGAAGTCGTCGAGGACGTAGATGCGTTGGCGCGTGAGGTGCACTCGGCCAACACCGTGTATCGCGAGAACGCTCGCGCGCCCTGGAGGGCGACGAACACCGACATCGAAGGGATGGCACGGGCCCTTCAGGAAGCGGGCGTCTCCTCGATCTATTCCGGCCTGATCCTGGGCGCCGGTGCCACGGCTCGCAGTGCCGTAGCAGCCTTGGTCAGGCTCGGAGTGCGCCGTGTGGTGATCCATGCACGCCGGCTCGACGCCGCACAGGCGGTGGCCGACCTGGCGGAGGGCCTCGGACTACAAGCATCGGCCGCCGACCTCACGCCGGTGGGCGTCGACTGCGACGTGGTCGTGAGCACGCTGCCGGCAGATGCTGCTGCGCCGTGGGCTGAGGTGATCGGTGCATCGCCCCATGCCGCGCTCCTGGACGCCAGCTACCACCCTTGGCCCACCCCGTTGGCCGTTGCCCGGCACGGTCACCCGGGTGCCCTCGTGGCGAGTGGGCGCGACATGCTCATCTGGCAGGCGGTGGTCCAAGTGCGATTGATGACCGGGGTGGACTTCGACGATGTCGAAATGGCCCAGGTGATGGAATCGGCACTGGGGAAGTAGCGATCGTCTCGGCCGTTGTCCACAGGTTCGAATCGCCCCTTCCAGTGGCCGGCGGCGGTTTCTAACGTGTGAGGGTGCGTGCTGCTTCGCTCCCCGAGCTAGTCACCGCCGCTTCGTGGCTGTGGTTCGCCGGGTGGGCCGTGGCCCTCGCGGTCGTGGATCTGCGCGAGCACCGGCTACCCAACAAGATGGTGGCCGTCGCCTTCGGTGGTTGCGCGCTCTTGACCGTCGTTGCCGCGATCGGGCGGACCGACGCCGGGTTGCTCGTAGGAGCGCTCGGTGGCGCCATCGCAGCGGTGGTCGCATTCGCGATCGCGCATGTGATCGGCGGCATGGGTATGGGCGACGTGAAGTACGCGGCGGTGACCGGCTGGATGCTCGGCACCATCGGATGGTCGGCCGTGTGGTGGGGTCATTTGCTGGGCTTCATGGTGGCGGGGGGCGTCGTCGTTGTCGGGTTGCTGCTGCGCCGCGTGAATCGGCGAACCGCACTTCCCTTCGGACCGTTCATGGGTCTGGGCGCACTCGTGGTCGCCGCGACGGCGCTCACCTGACGACCGGTGCCGGCTAGCTGAACGAGCGCGCCCCGCGCAGCCGAGCGCAAGCACTTTCCACGCCACCTGGAATGATCACCACCATGGTGCGCTGGCTGACTGCAGGGGAGTCCCATGGGCAAGCCCTGACCGCGATCCTCGAAGGGCTGCCTGCTCACATCCGAGTGACCCGCGAGGACATCGGACGTGACCTGGCGCGCAGGCGACTGGGGGCCGGACGTGGGGCTCGGATGAAGTTCGAGGCTGACGAGGTTCGCATCCTCGGCGGTGTGCGGCACGGCGAGACCCTGGGTGGGCCGATCGCGATCGAAGTGGGGAACTCCGAATGGCCCAAGTGGGAGAAGGTGATGTCCGCCGATCCGGTTTCCGCTGAGGAGATCGAGGGTCTGGCGCGCAACGCCCCGTTGACCCGACCGCGTCCAGGTCACGCGGACCTCGTCGGGATGCAGAAGTACGGCTTCGACGACGCCCGGCCGATCCTGGAGCGCGCGAGCGCCCGCGAAACCGCCGCCCGGGTCGCGCTCGGGGCCGTGGCGCGTGCCTTCTTGGCCCAAGCAGCAGGTGTCAGCGTGGTCAGTCACGTGGTGCGGATCGGAACGGTCGCCGCACCCGTGGATTCGGTTCCTACCGCGGACGATGCCGACCGGATCGATGAGAGTCCGGTTCGTTGCCTCGATGCGGGCGCATCGGCGGCGATGGAGGAGGAAATCGGTCAGGCGCACAGGGACGGCGACACCCTGGGGGGTGTGGTCGAGGTGGTCGTGCACGGACTTCCGCCGGGGCTGGGCTCGCATGTGCACTGGGATCGGCGCATCGATGGTCGATTGGCCGCGGCATTGATGGGCATCCAGGCGATCAAGGGAGTGGAAGTGGGCGATGGATTCGGCCTGGCCGAGATCCGTGGCTCCCAAGCCCAAGACGAGATCGTCTCCGCCGACGGCGTCTTGACGAGGACTTCCGGTCGCTCGGGCGGCACCGAGGGTGGCATGACCACCGGCGAGACGCTGCGCATCCGTGCGGCTATGAAACCAATCTCCACGATTCCGCGTGCCCTGGCGACCGTGGATGTCAGCACCGGCGAAGCCGCGCAGGCCATCAACCAACGCTCCGATGTGTGCGCGGTTCCGGCAGCCGGGGTGGTCGCCGAGGCGATGGTCATGCTCACGCTCGCCGATGCTTTCACCGAGAAGTTCGGTGGCGACAGCCTTGCGGAGGTGCAGCGGAACATCCGCGGCTACCTCGACAATCTGGCCATCCGCTGATGTCGCCGGTAGCCGTACTCATCGGAGCGCCGGGTGCAGGCAAATCGAGCGTGGGCCGACGGGTGGCCGAACGTCTTGGCGTCCCGTTCGCCGATTCGGATGCATTGATCGAGCAACGCGCGGGTAAGCCGGTCTCGGACATCTTCATCGCCGATGGCGAGGCTGAGTTCCGTCGGATGGAGCGTGAGGAGATCGCGGATGCCTTGCGTGACTTCCCGGGTGTCCTGTCACTTGGTGGGGGAGCGATCCTCGACGATGCGACCCGAACCGCCTTGCACGAACACCGTGTCGTGTGGCTCAAGGTCGACCTGACGAACGCCACACATCGGGTGGGACTCAACTCCGCCCGTCCACTTCTCCTCGGGAACGTACGCGGCACCATGCTCACCATGCTCGAGCAGCGCACACCTTTGTACGCGGAGGTTGCAAGCATCGAGGTGGAGACAAGTGGGCGACCTTTGAAGGAAGTTGTGACCGACGTGGTCACCGCCTTGAACGCCGGCCTTGAACGCCGGCCTTGAACGTAGGGGATGAATGATGAGCGAGAAAGCCATTCGGGTAGAGGTGCGAGCCGAGCACGAGTACCCCGTCATCATCGGCAGGGGTCTGCTCGGTGAGCTACCTGCGCTGTGTTCTGGTGCGGAGAAGATCGCCATCGTCCACACATCGAACCTCAGTGCATCGGCCGAGGCCATTCGCGACGACCTCGCAGATTCCGGATTCACCGTCGTGATGATCGAGGTGCCGGCCGGGGAGGATGCCAAGACTGCCGAGGTTGCGGCCTTCGTGTGGAGCGCACTCGGCTCGAGTGGATTCACTCGCTCGGACCTGATCATCGGACTCGGTGGCGGTGCCACGACCGATCTCGCGGGATTCGCCGCAGCCACCTGGCTTCGTGGTATCCGCGTGGTGCACATTCCCACCACGCTGCTTGCCATGGTGGATGCCGCGGTGGGCGGCAAGACCGGTATCAACACCCAAGCCGGCAAGAACCTGGTCGGCTCCTTCCACAGCCCCAGCGGTGTGCTGTGCGACGTGAATGCCCTCGAGACGTTGCCGCGCAATGATCTGCTCGCCGGATTCGCCGAGGTAGTGAAGGTCGGCTTCACGCACGACTCCAGCATTCTAGAGGACGTCGAACGTCGAACGGATGAATCGACCGACCCTTCGGGTGTCCTGCTGCCCGATCTCATCAGGCGCGCAGTGCAGGTCAAGGCCGACGTCGTGTCCTCGGACTTCAAGGAGACCGGTGCCGACCTCGGTGCAGCCGGCGCCATCGGCCGCGCAGCCCTGAACTACGGACACACCCTCGGTCATGCCATCGAGCGGGTCGAGAACTATCAATGGCGACACGGCGCGGCTATCAGCGTGGGCATGGTCTACGTGGCGGAGTTGGCTCGTCTGGGCGGGAAGCTGACCGACTCCGACGTCGACCGACACCGGGACGTCCTGACGAAGGTGGGACTGCCCATCACCTACGCCGATGGTCGTTGGGAACGACTGCTGCCCGCGATGCAAATCGACAAGAAGGCGCGCGGGAGTCTGCTGCGCTTCGTGGTTCTGCAGGGCATGCAGCACCCGGTCATGTGGGATGGGCCCGACCCGGCCCTTCTACAAGCGGCCTACGAAGCCATCAGCGCGTAGGCTCGCGCCATGGCGGAGGTGCAGCGCGAGAGCGAGCAGCAGGAACTCTCCAAGCGAGTGTGGGTTCTCAACGGACCCAATCTCAATCGCCTCGGCACCCGTGAGCCCGATGTTTACGGATCCACCACGTACGAGGAACTTACGGCGCAGATCATCGCGGAAGCCGCGGATCTGGGGATGGCGGCCGAGGTACGCCAGACCAACGACGAAGCCGAGTTGATCACCTGGCTGCACCAAGCGGCGGATGAATCCATTCCCGTGCTGCTCAACCCGGCCGCGTTCACGCACTACTCCTACGCCATCAGGGACGCCTGCGCGATGTTGACCGCCCCGCTCATCGAGGTTCACTTGAGCAATCCGATGTCGCGGGAGGAATTCCGCCACACGTCCGTGGTGGCGGGTGTCGCAACCGGGAGCGTTGCCGGCTTCGGCGTGGACTCCTACCGGTTGGCCCTGCGGGCTCTGGCGGGACTGCTGGCTCGACCGTGAGTCGCTTCGCG
>CAZQRR010000076.1:0-3715 GCA_964595675.1 uncultured Rubrivirga sp.
GAGCGAACGCGTAGGACTCGACCACTCGACCTTCAACCCAAGCTTGGTCCGCCATCACCGCCCAGGCGAGTGAACTGCTCGGGTGGTCGCGCACCACCTGATCGGGGGCGACCCCACGCTCGAGTTCGGCATCGACTGCAGGGTCCGCCGGCAACAACGTCGGCGGCGGACCCCCCAGCAGGTTCTCTCCTAGAGCCACGATCAGGTGATCGAGGCGGCGTAGATCTCGGCGATCGCAGCGTCGAGCGTGGCGGTGAACTCGGCCTCGCTCATCTGCGCGGTCAAGCCTTCGCTCAGCGCCCGCGAGAAGCTCGCGATCATTCCGTGGTTCGCAGCGAGGATGTCGCACGCCTCGTCTCGCGAGTAACCACCGGACAGTGCCACGACGCGCATCACCTTCGGGTGATCGATCAGCGGCTTGTAGAAGTCGTTGTGGCTCGGCAGCGAGAGTTTGAACACCACCTGCTGACCCTCGGGCACGCGATCCAGCCACGCAGCGAGCTTGTCGCGCAACGACTCTTCGATCGCTGCCTTGGTGGCGCTGTGGATGTCCACCTCGGGCTCGATGATCGGCACCAGGCCGGCGTCGAGGATCTGCAGACCCACCTCGAACTGCTGGTCGACCACTGCGGCGATGCCGGCGTCGTTGTTGTCCTTGATGACAGAGCGCATCTTCGTTCCGAACACACCCTTGTCACGTGCGCGGGTGAGCAGCGCATCGAGTTCGGGCATGGCCTTCATGACCTGCGCACCGTTCTCCTCGTCGGCCAGGCCCTTATCGACCTTGACGACCGGCACGATGTTCTTGGTCTTCCACAAGTACTCCGCGGTGCCGACGCCTTCGATGTCGCGATCCATGGTTCCTTCGAACAAGATCGCCGCGAGCACGCGATCGCCGTTGAAGGCGGAGTTCGTGATGATGCGCGAACGCATCTGGTGCACGAGGTCGAACATCTGCTCCTCGCCGGAGTACTCGCTCTCCTCGATGCCGTAGAGCTTGAGGGCCTTGGGGGTGCTGCCGCCGCTCTGGTCGAGTGCGGCGATGAATCCCTTGCCCGAGCGGAACTTCTCCGCCATCTCCTGGTTCATGGGGGTCCTTCCCGGATCAATTGCCAGTGAGCCTCAACCCTACCGAGAACCGTGCAAGCGTTTCCAGGGGTGAGCTGCGAGCTTGATCGGCTAGCGGGGAGATTGACCGAAACGACGACGGCGTATCCACGCGTGCATCGCGATCGCGGCCGCCGCACCGACGTTGATCGATCGGGTCGAGCCGAACTGCGCGATGGATACGACCGCATCGCAGGCCTGAAGAGCTTCGGGTGCCAGACCGGTGCCTTCCTGACCGAAGAACAGCACGCACGCCTCGGGGAGGTCGAACGTCTCCAGCGGCTGCGATTCCAGCACGTTGTCGATGCCGATGATGGGGATCGCTGCGTCGACCGCCCAAGCCTTCAACGCATCGACCGATTCGTGGTGACGGATGTGTTGATAGCGGTCGGTCACCATCGCACCCCGTCGATTCCACCGTTTCCTGCCGACGATGTGAATCTCCTTGACCATGAACGCATTGGCCGTGCGAACTATCGACCCGATGTTGAAGTCGTGTTCCAAGTTCTCGATCGCCACATGGAATGGGTTCCGCTTGGTATCGAGGTCGGCCACGATCGCCTCGAGTTTCCAGTAGCGGTACTCGTCGATCACGTTGCGGCGATCCCCGTCGCGCAGCAACTCCGGATCTAGCCGCGGATCATCGGGGAGCGACCCCTGCCACGGACCCACTCCGTGGCCGATTTCCTCGACGTCCGATTCGCCGCCGGAGGCGTCGTGGTTGGTCAACTACTCGAGGCCGAGGTCGGCAAGTGTGTATGCGGCGCGGTACTGCAGACCACGGTCCTCGATCGCCGGGCCAGCACCGCGATCGACTATCACCGCGACACCCGCGATCTGCGCACCCGCTTCGAGCAGCGCATCCACGGCGGTCAGTACCGAGCCACCAGTGGTGGATGTGTCCTCAACTGCGAGGACGCGTCGACCGGCAACGTCCGGACCTTCGATGCGACGCTGCAATCCATGGGTCTTCTCGGCCTTGCGTACCACGAACGCATCGAGCAACTGTCCCTCGCGCGCAGCCGAATGCATCATCGCGGTGGCAACCGGATCGGCGCCGAGCGTGAGACCACCGACGGCTTGGTACTCCCAGTCCGACGTGACTTCGCGCATGACATCGCCTACCAGCGGGGCCGCTATCGCATCGAGTGTGATCCTGCGAAGGTCCACGTAATAGTCCGCTTCCCGGCCGCTGGACAAGATGACCTTTCCGTGGACGACGGCCTTGTCGATGATCTGCTGCTTGAGTGCATTCCACGCGGGGCTTGTCGACATGGCGCCACCCTAGGGCCCTACCGTGAGCGCGTGGTGGACATCGAAGGCGGGCTGCGCGTACTGGTCCTCCCGGATCCCTCGTGGGTCGATCGCGAGGCAACGGTTGCCGCGATCGGGCGTCACGGGCTCGGTGTTCTGGATGTGGACGCACCCATGGAATCCAAGGCCGTGTGCGCGTCTCTCATCGGTGCCGTTATCTCCCCGCCACTGGTGGTCGTAGCACACGGTGACGCGTGCCTATTGCTGCCTGCGGTCGCGCTGTCCCTGCGAACGCAGCACCGCGATACCGCTGGTTACGTGGTGATCGATCCGGACGCACCTCCGGCAACGGACGTGTGGCCGGAATCGCCGGTGGTGATCGTCAGCACCACCGAACAGGACGGGACATCACTACGCGGTTGGCCCATCGTGTCCGGGCGCGATGACATAGCGCGCGTCGTGACGCGAGAGGTCCTACGAATTGCGAACGGCTAGCGAGGCTTCGGGAACCTCGAGGACGTCTGCCGGACGCCAGTGGCCTTTCGAACCAGCGGTCGAGGAAGGATGCGAAGGAGCGACGACAGCGCCTTGTATTGCGTTCCCGCGACGCTGATCACTCGACCCGCACGTGCATCGCGCAGAGCTTGATTCACGACATCGTCGACGGTCAACCACATCCACTCCGAGACCGAATCCATCTGCATGCCGGCACGCTGATGGAACTCGGTGCGCGTGAACCCGGGGCACACCGCCACCGGGTGGACACCGGTGCCGGCGAGCTCGACGGCAAGTCCTTCGGTGAACACCGTGGCCCATGCCTTGGCTGCTGAGTACGTCCCGCCGGTGATCCACCCGGCAACGCTGCTCACCGTGAAGATGTAGCCGCGGCCACGCTCGACCATCCCCGGGACAGCAGCGTGGGTGAGTTGCATGACCGCGGTGACCAAGACATCGAGCATTGCCTGCTCCTGGACGGCACCGGTCTCGGAGAACCCGCCTTTGACACCGAAGCCAGCGTTGTTCACCAGCACATCGATCCGGTCAGCACGCACGATGTCGGCAACGCGGGTGATGTCCGCACGATCGGTCAAGTCCGCCACCACGACGGTGGTGTCGATTCGATGGTCACGCTCCAAAGTTCGTGCGAGTTCGGTCAACCGAGCCCCATCGCGACTGACCAGCACGAGGTCGTGGCCTTGAGCGGCGAGAGTCTGCGCGAATCCTTGACCGATTCCTGACGTGGGTCCGGTGATCATTGCTCGTGGCATCCGCCCATCCTGGCCGAACCCAGGACGTACCGTGGTGCTGTGCGGATGTCCCGGGTCGGTGTGTTCACCGCGACCCTGCTCGTTGG
>CAZQRR010000076.1:3815-8485 GCA_964595675.1 uncultured Rubrivirga sp.
GTGGGCTGGTGAGGGGAGCAAACAGCCGAGGGTTATCGGGGGACAGCAGGCCGATCCGGCGGAATTCGGTTTCGTTGCTTCGGTTCTGAGTGCTCCTCGCTTCCGGCAGTCCGGTGCGTATCAGGCGCAGTTCTGTGCGGCCAGCCTCACATCACCCACCACGGTCGTGACCGCGGCGCATTGTCTGGTGGATCAAAGCACCGGGGAGGACCTGCGCCCCCGCGATCTCCTGATCGCGTTCGGAAGCGACCTTCGCTCCCCGAACCTGCGCGTGATCGCGGTCGAGAACTTCGTCGTGCATCCCGACTACCGGATCAAGACGGCGGAGAACGACATCGCAGTGGCGTACTTGGCCCAACCCGTCGTGGATCTCCCCACCATCCAACTCGCGCAAGGCGCGGACGTTGTGGCCTACGACTCTCCAGGAACGGCAGCCCAGGTCGCTGGCTGGGGGAACACCCGGGCGCGCGGCAATCGATTCCCACCGGAACTACAAGTAGGGAATCTGCGGGTCTTCCCGGACGTCTCTTGCGGCAACGGCAAGGGCTTCGAGGTGAACGGTGTCCGATTCGATGGCTTCACCAAACGCGACGCGGACGCCCGGACGATGCTCTGCGCTGCCGGTGCTTCACCTGCAGGCTCGGTGATCGATGCCTGCCAAGGCGATAGCGGTGGGCCGCTGACCGCGGGTGTGGGCGATGCACGCCGACTCATCGGGGTAGTGAGTTGGGGCCAGCAGTGTGCGTCGAAGCTTCCGGGTGTCTATACACGCGTCAGTGCCGAGGTGGAGTTCCTCACCAACGCGGGTGTTCTACCCGAGCAGCCACCCATCCTGTCTCCGATCATCACGGCCGAAGGAACCTCACCCACGAGCATTCGCGTTCGGGTTACCGCCCCAGCCGATGGCACTGTGGTGAACGCCTTCGCCGTGACGGCAACGGACATAACAACCGGCAACGTCTACACCTGTGCAACCACGCCGAAAACAAGTCGAAGGACTGCGCGTTGCGTCATCGACGGTCTACCCGCCGACGCCGCACTTCGGATCGAAGCGATTTCCGGAAACAAGTGGGGTAGTTCGCCGGTATCCGTTCCGCTCATTTTGGATCGCTAAGGGCGAATCGCCCCTACTGCAGAAGTGCCAACGATGCGGCTCTCGTGCGGGCTGTCTGCGCCTGCACCTGAAGGAACATCGCTTCCCGAACTCGCCGCTCAGCGCTGCAGCCTGAATACATGGCCGCGCCTGCGCGTGCCGTGATGACCGCCGTACTCGCCTCGACTGCGAGCTGCAACGCCTCAGCACGAAGTGCAACACGTTCATCCTCGGGGTCGTCGTTTTCCATTGCGGCGTAGGCGCGTCGTCGTAATTCACGCGTTCTCGCAGAAAGTGTTTCGATGAGATCCGCCAACTGCGCATCCTGACGTCGGCTGGCGATCTCATCCAGTTCCTGAACCGCACCTCGAATGACGCCGAATGATGCCGGATTGACATCGACCGTCTTCTTCGAATCGACCTGCGCCCATTCCTCGAAGTCGATCAGTGCCGCAACGTTGGTGTCCGGAACCATCGTGCCTTCGAACGTGATGGGACGGGTGTGTGTGCCTGACATCGCCAGTAGTTTCAGCGGTTCGTGTACATGCATCCCGGTCAGATATGCAGGATCACGTCCTGCCGCGAGATACATGCACACGATCGTGTTCGCGTAGTCGCCAGATCCACGGACCATCACGAGCATCACGTCCGCGATATCCCACGATGTGACCCAATCGAGTTTGCCGGTGATGGACCAACCGCCGTGCACGCGTTCGGCGACCGGGTTCGGAGCACCGGGGCGGCGCAAATGCGCAAAGGCAACGGCCCCGAGATACGCACCCGATCGAAGCCCATCGAGCCACCGCGCCTGGATCTCCTCGACAACGGGCGCGTGATCGCCCGTGCGCGCATTCGACAGTGTCTTCAATGGCGTTTGGTGCTGCGCCCAGCAGAACCACACGGAGGCATCGGCCATGGCGATTCGTTCGGACACCTCGCGCTGCCGCGCTGCAGGTTCTAGTGCCTCCCCCAACAGACCGACTGACGCGAGGGCATCGATCTGGAAACGCCCGATGCCGCGTGCATCGGATTCCCCTGCACGGTCCGCGATCGCGCGCAGCACGTCCTCGGCCTCGAGCGTCAACCGCCACTCACCCACAGCCTCGTCCGGCCCGATGATGTCCCGCCCGATGATGTCCCGCCCGATTACGTCCACGCCCCCAAACTACGTCCCCGTTTCCCCCGGATTCCGGGGGATCCGCTTCGCTTCCCCCGGAATCGGCCCGATTCTGCGCATTTCCCCCAGACGGACCTCGCTAGCGTTCGCTCGTGGACTCCCCGCTCGTAGCACGCATGCGAGAGCACTCGACGAGCATTTTCGCCGAGATGTCGGATCTGGCGCGCCGAACCGAGTCAATCAACTTGGGCCAGGGATTCCCCGATACCGATGGTCCAGCGGAGATTGCCGAGGTCGCACGATCGTGTATAGCCGAGGGTCGGGGAAATCAGTACCCGCCAGCCACCGGGGTGCCCGAGTTGCGTAGCGCCGTCAGCGCCCATGCCGATCGCTTCTACTCACTCCGGGTCGATCCGGACACCGACGTCCTCGCGACCACCGGAGCATCGGAGGCGATCCAGTCGGCTCTCCTCGCATTCGTGGAACGCGGCGACGAAGTGGTGATGTTCGAGCCGTGGTTCGACATCTACGCCGCCGGCATCTCCATGGCATATGGCGTACGCGTGGGTGTTCCGCTTTCCGGTGACGTTCTGCGGCCCGATATCGACGCATTGCGCGACGCGATCACCCCCCGCACCAAAGTTCTCCTGATCAACAGTCCGCACAACCCGACCGGGATCGTCTTCACTCGCGATGAACTGGAGGCGATTGCACAGATCGCCATCGATCGCGACCTACTGGTCATCAGCGACGAGGCTTACGAGCATCTGTGGTTCGACGACCATCGTCACATTCCCATCGCGACATTGCCGGGGATGTTCGAGCGCACGGTCACGATCGGCTCCGGCGGCAAGTGTTTCTCCTTCACCGGGTGGAAGGTGGGTTGGGCTTACGGGCCGCGCCACCTGATCCAGGCTGTTCGGGTCGTCCGACAGCACTTGACCTTCGTCAGTGGCGGTCCATTCCAGTACGCGATCGCGCACGGATTGGGGATGCCGGATCAGTACTTCACCGAGTTCCGGCACGACCTATCGGCGAAGCGCGATCTGCTCGCCGGTGCACTAGCCGAGATCGGGCTTCGCGTGCTGCCGTCCGAGGGCACGTACTTCCTGACCACGGACGTGCGCCCACTTGGCTACCTCGACGGGCTCGACTTCTGCAAGGACATCGCCGAACGAGCACGCGTGGTGGCGATTCCACACCAGGCTCTCTGCGATGACCAGGCGATCGGTGCGCCGTATGTGCGCTGGGCATTCTGCAAGAAGCCGGACGTGCTGACCGAGGCCATCGATCGGCTCTCGGCTGCTGTCGCGCACTGACCCCCAAGCCCCCGATGCGGTGTCAATTGTCGGGCCAAAATTTGGAAAATTGGCCCGACAATTGACACCGCATCGGGGGCTGGGGTTAGGGATTCAGGACGAGGTCCTCACCGTCGGGTCGAGTACCGATGACCACGGAATCGCCGTCCTTGACCTCGCCGGAGAGGATTGCGACGGCGAGCTTGTCACCCACCGCGGTTTGCACCAACCGGCGCAGCGGACGCGCACCGTAGATCGGGTCGAATCCCTTATTGACCAGCCACTGCTTGGCCTCATCGGTTAGTTCGATGGTGATCCGACGATCGGCTAGGCGCCGTTGTAGCTGCTCGATCTGAATACCGGCAATACGGGTCAGTTCCTCCCGATCCAGCGGGTTGAACATGACCATGGCGTCGAGCCGGTTCAAGAACTCCGGACGGAACTGCTGACGAACAACACTCAGCACCTGCTCCTTGCGCTCCTCGAACGGAGTCGTCAGATCGATCAGGTACTGCGATCCCATGTTCGAAGTCAAGATCAAGATGACGTTGCGGAAGTCGACCGTGCGACCTTGTCCATCAGTGAGCCGACCGTCGTCGAGCACCTGCAGCAAGATGTCGAACACCTCCGGGTGCGCCTTCTCGACTTCGTCGAGCAAGATCACCGAATACGGCCGGCGTCGAACGGCTTCGGTGAGTTGGCCGCCCTCTTCGTAGCCCACGTATCCCGGAGGGGCGCCGACAAGACGAGACACCGAGTGCTTCTCGGAATACTCGCTCATGTCGATGCGCACCATCGCGCGTTCGTCGTCGAACAGGAACTCCGCGAGCGCCTTGGCGAGTTCGGTCTTGCCCACACCGGTGGGACCGAGGAACAGGAACGAACCCGTCGGTCGGTTCGGGTCGGAAATGCCGGCCCGAGCACGTCGCACGGCATCGGAGACCTCACGCACTGCTTCGGACTGGCCCACCACGCGCTGGCCGAGTTCCTCCTCCATGCGCAGCAACTTCTGGGTCTCACCCTCGAGCAATCGCCCTGCGGGGATTCCGGTCCAGGCGGCAACCACCTCGGCGATGTCGTCGGCGGTCACCTCCTCCTTGACCATGGTCGCTTCGCGTTCGTTGGTCTCCTTGGTGACGCGCTCGAGCTCCTCCTCGAAGGT
>CAZQRR010000077.1:0-1101 GCA_964595675.1 uncultured Rubrivirga sp.
CGATCGAGCATGATGCGCGGCGGGCACTCCTTCTGGACATCCTCGAACGCTCCTATGCATCCCAGGAGGAACTGCAGGCGCGGGCCTCTGCGGTCGGTGTGAAGGTCAGGCAACGGTTGCTGGTTCCGGTGGTGGTCAGGTTCACCGAAACGGTCGCCGGAGCCGATAGCCAAACCCGCAAGGCAGGTCGCGAGGCCGTGCGCGCGGTGGAGGTGGCGGCGTCGGCGTTCTCGGATTCGGTCTTGGTGGCCGCCACCAGTGCGGACACAGTCGCTCTCCTCATCACCCGCGACCCGCACGAGAACCGTGAGACGAAACTGCATCCGCTCGCTCTAGCGATCCACGAACAGGTAGCTCAACTGAAGCCTCCGAGACGCGCCTCGATCGGGGTCTCCAGCGACTTGTCCGCGATGGCGGATGTGTCGCGGGGGATCTTGGAGGCCTCCGAGATCGCCGAGGCCGGCCGGGATTCGTCCCAGACCGCTCCCTACGTCGAACTTCCCGACGTGCACGTGCGCGGGTTGCTGTTCTTGTTGCGCACGGATCATCGAGTGCAGAGTTTCGTGGAGCGCGAATTGGGGCCGCTCTTGAGTCTGGACCCCGAACGACGGCGGGACCTCCTCGAGGCCCTGCGAACCTACCTGCGGGTCGGGCGGAACAAGTCCCTCGCGGCCGAGGAACTGCACATGAGTCGGCCTGCGCTGTATCACCGGTTGAAGGCCATCGAAACTCTCCTGGACGTCGACCTGGACGACGTCGAGGAGTGCCTGTCCCTATACGTCGCCATCGTTGCTCTCGAGGAGCGATGAGCGAAGGGATGTAACCCCGTCGGGGGTATGCCTTACAACGTGACCATTGTGGCGTGCATCACCCTGGGCGAACATGCGAGCGTCGATCTACGAAGCGACGACCATCTGGGCGCGAGCCCACGAGGCAAGGAGTTCACACGTGATCTCATCAACTACAAGGTCCCGGAGACGGGTCCGTCGGCTGGGCCTGGTAGCTGCCGCTGCCGCCCTTGCCCTCACAGCAGCAGCATGCGGAGGTTCCGACTCCTCATCCGAGACACCGGCAGCAGACTCGGAGACGACTGCGGCCGAA
>CAZQRR010000077.1:1201-8433 GCA_964595675.1 uncultured Rubrivirga sp.
GAGACGACTGCGGCCGAAAGCGGCGGTCAGGAAGAGACCGAGGAAGCCAGTGGCGAACTGACGCCGGTGAACTATCAACTGAGTTGGTTGAAGCTCACCCAGTTCGGTGGTTTCTTTGCCGCCGACGCGAACGGCTATTACGGCGAGGAAGGCATCCAAGCTAGCTTCGACGCAGGCGGCCCGAACATCAGCGCTTGGCAGTCGGTGACGAGTGGCCGCGCGCTACTAGGCGACGAGGACAACACGAACACGCTCGTGGCGATCTCGAAGGGTGAGCCGCTGCGGATCATCGGCGCCATTTTCCAGACGTCGCCGTTCGCCATCATCAGTCTCGCCGACAACCCGATCAATTCGATCGAGGATGTTCGCGGCAAGACCATCGCGCTGCCCGAGCAGGCCAACGCACAGGTGAGTGCGCTCATCGAAGCAGCCGGCATACCGCTCAGCGAAGTGCAGTTGGTTCCGGCCGGTCCGGATCCGTCCGCATTGGCGTCCGGCCAGGTCGACGGCTACTTCGGGTACGCGACCGCGCAGGCCGTAGCCCTCCAGGCCCAGGGTCTGGAAGTCGAGACGCTGTATCTCGAGGAGTTGGGTGTTCCCAGTTACGGAAACGTGATCATCACCACCCAGGACAACATCGATAACAACAAGGATCTCCTCGTCCGCTTCATGCGTGCCTCGATCATGGGTTACGAATGGCTGAACGCCAATCCTGATGAAGGCGCTCAATTGGTGGTTGACAGCTACGGTCCACCGGACCTGGTTCTCGAGAACGAGCAGTTGACCGCGGCATTCCAGAAGGATCTGATCGAAACCGAGTCGGGTGTTCTCTTGGTCGATCCAGCCAAGATGCAAGCGATCATCGACTCACTCGTGGAGGTCGGCACGATCGAGGCACCTCTGGACGCCAACGAGATCGTCAACACATCCATCCTCGAAGAGGCATATGCAGGCTCGACGAGCTTGCTGAACTAACCACTTCCAGCTAACGAGCGACAGGAGCAACTCAGTGATCATCGACGCGTACAACAATGTCTGGCAGGCGGGCGGTACGTCCGACTACCTCACCTCGGAGTCCTACACCCCCCAGGACATGATCGAGGCAATGGACGTTGCTGGCGTGGATGTTGCGGTGGGTTGCTCGCTCGGGCAGATGATCGACAACGACTTCATCGCCTCGACTGTCGCTGATTCACAAGGCCGGATCGTGGGCTTTGGGCAAGTCAATCCGAGGTCCACTGACGCAGTGGAGATCGTCCGCCACTGCGCAGTGGACCTCGGGCTCAAAGGATTGAAACTCCATCCGACGATGCACGGTTACCACTTCGCTGATCACGGGCTCCTCGATCCGATCTTCGAAGCGGCCGACGAGACAGGACTGGTTGTTCTTGTGAATGCCCTCGATGACCCGTTCTGCGCACCCTTGTCCATCGAGGAGATCGCCAAAGGTTTTCCCAACACCCCCGTGCTCATCGCGCACATGGGAACCGTGTGGAATCTGAATGAGGCGATCTTGGTGGCGCAACGCAATCCCAACATCTACCTTGAGACCTCGGGGGCGCAACTGTTGGAGGTCAAGTTGGCCTATCGAGCCTTAGGCCCCGATCAGATCGTCATGGGCACAGACTGGCCCGGCAACGATTTCGATCTCGAGCGGGCAAAGATCAAGCGCGCGATTCCCGACCCGGAGCACCGGGCCAAGGTCGAAGGGGAGAACCTCGCGCGGCTGCTGGGACTCAGTGCTTCATGAGTTCGATCGAGGTCCGTGACGTCGGTCTGACCTACTCGTCGAAGCAGTCGGAGTTTGTCGCACTCTCGGGTGTGAGCCTGTCGGTTGGTCGAGGTGAGTTCGCCACGTTGATCGGGCCGTCTGGCTGCGGCAAGTCGACCCTGCTACGGATCGTTGCCGATCTGCTTACTCCCTCGGCGGGTTCGGTCGACGTGTTCGGGGAGTCACCGCGCGAGGCCCGAAGGAACCGTAGATTCGGTTTTGTCTTCCAAGATCCAGTCCTCCTACCCTGGCGATCTGCCTTGTCCAACGTTTCGCTTCCGCTTCGTGTTTCCGGGCGATCGAAACAGGAAGCCCGAAATCGAGCCCAGGAACTTCTCACACTCGTCGGTCTCAGCGGTTTCGAAAGCAACCTGCCTGCAACCTTGTCGGGTGGCATGGCGCGCCGCGTCGCGATAGCGAGAGCCCTCACACTGGACCCGGCCGTGCTGATGCTCGACGAGCCTTTCAACGGTCTTGATGAGATCAGGCGGCAGCATCTGAACGAGGAGTTGCAGCGAGTCTGGATGGAGTCCGACTCCACTGCCCTCCTGGTCACCCACGACGTGAGCGAGGCGGTCTTCTTATCCGACCGCGTTTACGTCATGGCCAAGGGCCCGGGTCGCATCATCGCCGAGGTCACCATCGATCTGCCGCGTCCGCGTACTCGGGACATGCTTCTCGAGCCGAATTTCTTGAAGTTGGTGAAGGACCTCTCCGCAACCTTGTCGAGTGCTTACGCGATGGAGGATCTGTGAGTCGCGCGCAGCGGTTCATATTGCTGTTCTTCGTCTACGCCGCTCTGCTGGGTGCCTGGCAGTACATCGCGTACATCAACGCTGGTCCGCAATCGCTGGTCGCTGGCCCTTGGGAGATCGCAGGGACCATCGTCGAACGCGCAAGTGGATTGTGGGAAGCATCTGTCGTCACCTTGTCGGAGGCGCTCGCCGGTTTGGTGCTGGCGATAATTCTCGGGCTCGCGGTGGCGATAGTCATCGATGCCGTCCGGTTGGTCGGTCCCACGATCTACCGACTGTCTGTCGTGGTCTACAGCATCCCGATCATCGCCCTCGCCCCGATCCTCGTGCTGTGGTTCGGTCCGACCTTCACGGCAAGGGCCCTCACCGCCATGCTCGCGTCCTTCCTGCCGATCGTCATCAACGTCGTGCAGGGCCTTCGTGCTGCACCCTTCGCAGTTTCCGAACTAGGCGAGTCTTTGGCCATGTCGCGGTTAGCCATCTTGCTGCAGTTGCGTTTCCGTTACGCCATGCCTGCATTCTTCGCATCGTTGAAGATCGCGGCCCCCAGTGCATTCATCGCGGCAATGATTTCGGAATGGATCAACGCCGAAAGGGGTCTGGGCATCAATCTGTTGTACGCGATGTTCAGCTTCAACGTCGACGCCTTGTGGGCTAACTTAATCGTGGCAACGTTCTGGTCTGGGTTGATCTATGTGATCTGTGATGCCATTGCCAAGAGGGCGACACCTTGGCACTCCAGCGCTCAGGGCGTCTCATGACGCAGACACGTACTGAGCGAACTTTCTCACCCGCCGCGTCCCTGAGGGCAATCCTCGGCTTGGTAGTAGTGATCGTCCTCTGGCAACTCTTGGTGACGTGGCGGGACATCCCCACGTATGTCATCCCGTCGCCGTTGGAGATTCTCACGGAAGCGGACTGGCCGACCGTTGTCTCAGCCTCTGCCAACTCACTCGTTGCCATCATCTTGGGCTTCGTGCTGGGCAACGTAGCTGGGTTCCTTTTGGCCGTCGCTGCGGCGTCGTCGCTCGTGGCCTCAGGGATCGTTCAGCCCCTGTCGCTGACCCTGCGTTCCATCCCGATCATCGCGATCGCGCCCCTCCTCACGCTGCTGTTCGGACGTGGAATCGGGGTGGTGGTGGTCGTCGGGGCGTTGATCGTCTTCTTCCCGACGCTCATCAACATGCTCATCGGACTCCGTTCCACTGAGCGGGAGGCCCTCGAACTCATGCGCATCCTTGATTGCAGCGGACCCCAGGTGTTCTGGATGGTTCGACTGCCTTCCAGCATGCCCTACCTAGTTGCCTCGCTGAAGATCGCGGCTCCGGCGGCGGTCTTGGGTGTGATGGTCGCCGAATGGATCGTCGGCGGCAACGGACTCGGGCAGTTGGTGTTGCGAAGCTCCATGACCATCGAGTACCCGACCATGTGGGCGGCAGTCATCGCTTCGGCGATATTGGCTGGCTTGATGTTCGCCGTCGTCGTTCTCCTCGAGCGCGTCCTTATCCCTTGGCAGAGGCCTACACGTTGACGACCACCGTTGGGCTGGTAGACGGGCATTCGCACCTGCGGTCGACTTCCCTAGATGCCCACGGGGTGGTGGGAACGTGCTTGGAGGAGGCGCTCTTGCGGATGACGGCTATGACGGCCGTCGATGCCGAGGACGATGCGTTCGTCGCTGGATGTGACCTCGTGTCGTCCGGCGTAACCGGAGTCCAAGTGGCCTTCCACACTTTCCAGGAGCCGAAGGAATATCTGGCATCGGTCGATGCGCTGATTCGGGGAATCAAGCGATCTCACATCCGTGCCCTCGTGATCTTGATGATCACCGATCAAGCCGAGTATCTACCGATGGGCGTAGCACGCTCGCATACATTGCCCGGACTCGTGGAACCCAATCGGGGAATGCAGCCGCAGGAGTTTCCCGATGTGGTCAGGCAGGCGATTGCGGATCACCCCGACATTGAGTTCGGCATCGGGCCGGTCGCCCCGCAATGGGCGTCGGACGAATTGCTGAAGATTCTCGGCGAGCTAGCGAGTTCGGGCATGCGCGTGCACGCGCATTGCCTCGAGAGCCCCCTTCAACGGGATTGGGCCGGAGACTCCCTTGAACGTCTCAGACGTTTCGGTCTCTTGGGTCCGCACACCTGCCTTGCGCATTGCGTGTGGGCCTCAGTCGCTGAATTGGATCTCCTCGCCGACCTCGATGTTGCGCTCGTGACGTGTCCGGAATCCAACAGGTTGCTGGGATCGGGAACTCCTCGCGTTCGCGAGTGGTCCCGGCGCGCGATCACCACGGCGATTGGAATGGACAGTGCCACCGGGCGGCCGCGTCCCGTGCAGGTTGCTCAGGAGGTTCTGCCCACGGACGAGGCTTTGACTGCGCTCACAACGGGTGGTAGCGAGGCTACTGGCCTGGCGACCAATGAGGATCAGGTCGAGTGGACAGACCTAGACGCTGGAGAAGTGTCGCGCGTTCGCATCGGGGAGCGCCTGGTCGTCGAGCAGGGGCGACTTGTGTTGGATGAGGAGTGCGAGGACGCCCGGGAGAGGATCACCGAGCGCATGCGCCAGGACGAGCGGCAGCGCGTACAGCGCCAGGACGCCCTCGGCTCGATCATGGCTGAGTACCTGCAGTACGTGGACAAAGGTCTTGGCGGGCACTGAACGTATGGGCACTGAACATTTGGGCACTGCTTCCGGAAGTGCTGAACTGATCGCCGACGTCGGCGCTGAACTCGGTGAAGGTGCGACCTTGTTCCCGGATGGGTCCGTGTGGTGGGTCGACCTGCTCGCCGGCCGCACCTACCGATGGCGAGACGGCGCGCACGAAGAGGGACCGGTTTTCCCACACGAAGTGGCGAAGGTGTTGCCTGGGGTGGACCAGCCCGTGCTCATCGGCAGGGAGTACGTGGAGTACGCAGACCTCGAACGCGAACCGGTAACCGAATCCGAGCACATCGCTCGCATCGGCGATGCAGCGTCGCATGTGCGCGGGTCGGACTCCACGGTGTTGCCCGATGGATCCATCGTGTTCGGAGTCGTCGATCTTGATCTAACGCCGGGGAGAGGCGCCCTGCGGTGGTCCCGCGGCGGTCACGTTCGGGTCATCGTCGACAAGGCGACGATCCCGAATGGCATCGCCGTCATGCCCGACTCTCGATCTGTGGTTTGGACCGACAGCCCTACCAACAGACTCGATCTCTTCGACATCGATGAAGTAGCAGGCTTGGTGAATCGTCGTCCTTTCGCACACATACCGAGCGAACTCGGCGTGCCCGACGGGGTGTGCGTGGACATGGAAGGTGGTGTGTGGGTGGCCATGTGGGGAGGAGGTTGCGTGATTCGCGTGACGAAGGAGGGTCACATTGACGCACAGATCCACATCGGCGTTCCTCATGTCACCTCATGCGCCTTCGATGCCGACGATGCACTCATCGTGACCACGGCCTCGGTGGCATTGAGTCAACAGGAGCGTCGGGACTTCCCTCACGCGGGCGGCCTCTTCCGCGTAGATCCGAGCGTGCATCGAGTGCGTGGTGCCCGAACCTTCGTCGCGTCTAATCCATAGGCGCGACCCATGCGATCGTCCGTCCCTCATCAATTGCCGATCCTCGATGGCTGCCTTTCGCAGGGTTCGGTCATTCGGAGATCTGGAGCAGGTCTCTTACAGGCTTTCAATGCGCCGCCCTCGGTACATCGGAGGGCGAACGTGCTGTCGTGTGGTGGAACGCGGGTGATCCGCTGAGGAGTACTCGCCCGGTTCTCGACACCCCAACGCGGTTGGCGTACGTGGAACTCGGGCTGCTGGGCTTCTTCATTGTCGGATTCGGTCCCACGCAAGCCCTTCTGCGGGATGAGCAGGGAACGTCGTTGGCCGTTAGCGGATTGCACGCAAGCGCGTACGCGGTCTCCGGCATCCTGGCGGCTGCCTTGGTTCCGAAGTTGGTTCGGACCCTCGGTCGATCGAGGGTGATGACCCTGGCCGTTGTCGCCTTACTTGCCGGTGGGTTGGCGTACACGGTGCCGCTTGGGCCCTGGATCACCATTCCCGGCGTTCTCGTCTTCGCATTCGCTATTGGCAACCTGCTCATCTGCGTCAGTTCGTTCCTCCTTGACCACCAAGGTGTCGCGGGACCGTCGTCGATAACGCAGGCGAATGCGCTCGCTGCCTTCACAGGCATCGTGGCTCCGATCGTCATCGGACTGGGGGCCCTGACTGTCCTGACCTGGCGGGTGGGAATCTGGTTGGTGTTGGCCGCATTAGTGGCGCTTGAAGCTGTTCGAGTTCGATACGCCGGGGCTTTCGATGTAACTGCAAGTCACGGTGATGACAACAGGCGCCTGCGGGAACTACCGCGTTCCGTGTGGTGGTCGGTGGTGCTCGTGGCTCTCTTTAGCGCCGTCGAGATAACAACGTTGCTGTGGAGCGCTGACCTTCTGCGAGATAGAGGGACTGCTTCCCCGGCACAAGCGGCAGCCCTGGTGTCGAGCGTCACGATCGGGTTGCTCCTTGGTCGCGTTGTCGGATCCCGGCTATCCCAGCGTTACTCCATCGACACTTTGCTGCGCCTGGGAATCCTCGTGGCGCTGATCGGCTTCGGTGTCGCCTGGATCCAGCCCCACGTCATCACGATCTCCCTGGGCTTGTTTATCGCGGGTGTGGGGATCTCCTTGAATTGGCCCTTGGGTATTGCCCGTGCGAC
>CAZQRR010000078.1:0-8378 GCA_964595675.1 uncultured Rubrivirga sp.
CGAAAGTCGGGATCGTCACGAACGTCGAACCCGATCACCTCAACCACTGGGGTGATTTCACCGCCTTGGAGGCGGCATTCGACGACTTCGGGCGGGGTTGCGCTGCCGCGGGTGGATTCGTGGTGGCCTGTGCGGACGATCCAGGTGCCCGGGCGATGACCGAACGACTGCGAGGGGAAGGGGTCGACGTTCGGACGTACGGCACGAGTGAAGATGCAACGGTGTCGATGCTTGATGCGCACCAAGCAGCAGCCGGGTGGGAATTCACGATAAGCAAGGACGGCGTTCGCCTCGGTGAAGTCAGTCTGCGCGTACCCGGCCGGCACAACGCCCTCAATGCACTTGCCGCATACACCGCAGCGGTCGGCTTGGGGTTCTCGGATGCTGATGTACGAGCCGGTTTGGAATCCTTCTCTGGGACGCGTCGCCGGTTCGACTTCAAAGGTGAGGTCGCAGGTGTGCGCATTTACGACGACTACGCCCACCACCCCACGGAAATCGACGCGACCTTACGTGCCGCCCGTGAAGTGGCCGGGGCTGGCCGATTGATCGTCGCCTTCCAGGCGCATCACTACTACCGGACGGCGATGTTCATAAGTGAGTTCGGTGAGGCCCTGGGCCTAGCCGATGTGGCCGTTGTCCTGGAGGTTTTCGCACCCGGGGAAGAGCCCATCCCCGGTGCCAGTGGGCAGACGATGGCCGCGAATGTGCCACTTCCCCCGGGGGACGCCATCTTCGAACCGTCGTGGAGCGCTGCTGCCGACATCCTGGCCGAGCGTGCCAAGCCCGGGGATCTCGTCATGACCTTGGGTGCGGGGGATATAGGCATGCTCGGAATGGAAGTCATCGAACGGCTGCGAGAGCGCCGATGACCTCGGTGGAGGCACAGGTGCGCGCGAGCGAGGACGCACCGTCGCGCAAGCGTCGACCCCGCGTGCGGCTGCGTAACCCATTCACCGCGTTTCGCGAAAGGCGTGCGCTGAGGGCTGCCCCGGATATGTGGGTCGCTCGTGAGCGCCGACGCAGGCGCTTGAGGCTCCTGGTTGCACTTCTCGCTGTTGCCGCAGTCGGTGCCGGTGTGTGGAGTGTGTGGTTCTCACCGTTGTTCGCGGTGAACTCCGTGACGGTGGTGGGCCTGAGTCCGGAGTCCGAGCCTGTCGGTGCGGATTCGGTGCGCGCATCGGCCGCTGTGTCCTCGGGGAGTCCCTTGGTGCGAGTGGATACGGTCGGAGCGCAGTCGCGGGTTGCGCAGTTGCCGTGGATCGAATCGGTCCAGGTGTACCGCTCGTGGCCGAGCGCAATCGTCATCGAAGTGGTCGAGCGGACGCCCGTGGGTGTCGTCGAGCAGGGAGAAGCCCGACGAGGGATCGATGCAAGCGGGGTCGTTTTCGATCCGCCCGGAGGTCTGTGGCTGACCGATCCGGTCATTCGCGGCGAGGAGGCGGCTTTGGCCGAAGCGGTCGAAGTGGTGGTCACGTTGCCCGAGGAGATCGCGCGTCGGGTCCGTGCAGTGCAAGCAGTGAGCCCGGACGATATTCGACTGCAGTTGGGCAACGACGCCATCGTGCGATGGGGGAACGCCGACGAAGCCGAGTTCAAAGCCCAGGTCCTGATGTCCTTGCTACCCAGGCGAGCCCAGGCCTACGACGTCAGCGCACCCCAGCTACCGACCACGTTCGGGGAGAAGGGTCCCCGCGACTAGGCCGGCACACCTCGGAGTGGGTCGAAAACACGATTTCGTCGGGAAATCGGCCACGTCCACTTGCGTCCCACCGGTAACACCCCCTACCCTCCCGCCGGCTCGCGGCCGGGCGATGTTTCAGCCTCAAGTAGAGGTTGAGGTCTTGCCGGGGGTCACACGAGTCGGTGCGCCCCCTCGCGCCGGCGTGAACGAAAGGACGGGCGGCTGTGGCGGCTCCCCAGAACTACCTGGCAGTGATCAAGGTCGTCGGCATCGGCGGCGGAGGTGTGAACGCGGTCAACCGCATGATCGAGGTTGGTCTGAAGGGCGTTGAGTTCATCGCCATCAACACCGATGCCCAGGCTCTGCTCATGAGCGACGCCGACGTCAAGTTGGACATCGGTCGCGAGCTGACCCGTGGCTTGGGTGCGGGAGCGAACCCCGAGGTGGGACGCAAGGCCGCCGAAGACCATCTCGAGGAGATCGAGGAGGTCCTTCAGGGTGCCGACATGGTTTTCGTCACAGCAGGTGAAGGTGGTGGCACCGGCACCGGCGGCGCGCCCGTCGTTGCCAAGGTCGCGCGTTCCCTTGGTGCCCTCACCATCGGTGTGGTCACCCGGCCCTTCGGATTCGAAGGCCGCCGTCGCCAAGTTCAAGCCGACCAGGGCGTCGAGGATCTTCGCGCCGAGGTGGACACATTGATCGTGATCCCCAACGATCGGCTGCTGTCCCTGGCCGACCGCGAGATCAGCGTGATCGACGCCTTTCGACAGGCCGATCACGTCCTGCTCCAAGGTGTCTCGGGCATCACCGATCTGATCACCACGCCCGGATTGATCAACCTCGACTTCGCCGACGTCAAGAGCGTCATGCATTCCGCTGGCTCGGCCCTGATGGGTATCGGATCGGCGCGCGGTGAGGATCGCGCTCTGCAGGCCGCCGAGAAGGCGATCTCGAGCCCGCTGCTCGAGGCGGGTATCGACGGCGCACATGGAGTCCTGTTGTCCGTATCCGGTGGCAGCGATCTCGGACTTTTCGAAATCAACGAGGCTGCTCGCCTGGTGAGCGACGCGGCCCACCCGGATGCCAACATCATCTTCGGTGCCGTCATCGACGACACCTTGGGCGATGAGGTCCGAGTCACGGTCATCGCAGCGGGCTTCGAGGGTGGGGCACCACCTGTGAAGAAGGTCAGCCCAGTATCGCGGGCTACCGACTCCACGGGCGACATCCCGACCATCCAGCAGCCCAAGACGGTTGTCTTCGAAGACTCCGACGACGATTTGGACGTGCCGGACTTCCTGAAGTAACCCGACTCGTCGAAGTTGTGCAGGACTCGTGGACGACGGCGCCGGTAGGAACTTCCCCGACCTACGGGTACTCGACGGCGATCTAGGTACGGGAGTTCGCTACGCCATCACTTCGCGGGAGCGCGGTGCGAGCCGCGGCACATTCGCTTACGGGAACCTTGCCGATCATGTGGGCGATGACCCCGTGGCGGTGGAGATCAATCGGCGGTCGCTTTCGCGAGCACTCCGGGCCTCGCAGGGCTTGGCCGTGATCGAGGCGGTCCACGGTGATGACGTTGCCTGGGCCACGGCGGCAGGTTCGTATGCGAATGTCGACGCCCTCGTGACGGACTCAGTTGGTGTCGGCCTGGTGGCTTTGGGTGCGGACTGTTCAGTCATCGGCATCGGTGCGATCACCTCAGACGGCATACCGATTGCGGGCGTGGCTCACTGCGGTTGGCGGGGTCTGGTTGCCGATGTGGTGGGCGCGGTGGTCACCCGCATCACGAGCGCTGGCGGAAGGCAACTGCGTGCGGTGATCGGGCCGACGATATGTGGTTCGTGCTACCGGGTCGATGCCGATCGCCGCGAGGAGGTTCTGAACCGATGCTCGCCAGGTGTTGCGGCGGCGGCGGTGGGTCAGGACCGAGCCGCTGCGTCGGCAGGACTGGACGTCCGATCCGGTGTGCGCCGGCGGCTCGAGGAGTTGGGCGTCGACGTTGTAGCGGATGTGGGCTGCACGGCAGAGGATGATCGATGGTTCAGTCATCGTGCGACGGTCGAAAGAGCCGGCCCCCG
Source organism: uncultured Rubrivirga sp. (assembly GCA_964595675.1). Taxonomy (GTDB): domain Bacteria; phylum Actinomycetota; class Actinomycetes; order S36-B12; family S36-B12; genus S36-B12. The sequence goes on from CAZQRR010000078.1 coordinate 3,769, forward strand.
AGCCCGTACCGGGCGACATGGCCTGGCCGTGGTGATCGACCGTGTGCAACCTCGAACTGCGAAGGAGACCTGATGACGCAAGACGAGCGACGTGAGGAACTTCGCACCCACCTCGAGGAGGTGCACCGTCGAATCGATCGTGCGCGCGTCGCGGCGGGTCGAACCGACAGTGTGGAGCTCGTGGTGGTCACCAAGACCTTCCCCGCCAGCGATGTCGACCTGCTGGCGGAGTTGGGTGTGCGTGATGTGGGGGAGAACCGAGACCAGGAAGCGAAGGCCAAGCGGGCGGAGGTCACCGCGCAGGGCTTGCGATGGCACATGATCGGTCGCTTGCAACGAAACAAGGCAGCGTCGGTCGCCCGGTGGGCGGACATCGTCGAATCGGTCGATCGCGAGGCCCTGGTGCAACCCCTGGCCGATGCTGCGGCCAGGAGCGGGCGCCAGAGCGCCGTGGGTGTCTTGATCCAGGTGAGCTTGGACCCACCGGATGCGGTGAACCGTGGCGGGGTCGATCCGGCGGATGTGCTCACGATCGCCCGGGCCATCACGGCCAGGAGCGAACTACGTCTGGACGGGGTGATGGCTGTTGCGCCGCACCCGGATACCGGCGTCGATCCGCTCGCGGCTTTCCAGGAACTAGCCCGGGTCTCGGCGACGCTGCGCGCGTACGCACCGCAGGCCACAACCATCTCCGCGGGCATGAGTGAGGACCTCGAGCAGGCCGTGGCGTGCGGCGCGACACAAGTGCGCATCGGGGGAGCGATACTCGGCCACCGGCCCCCGGTGCAGTAGCGTCGGAGAGTCGAGCAACCCGGGCCAGCCGGGCCTTGCGTCGCCGTTCCAGGCGGATGATGCCGGACGAAGACCGATGAAGGAGGTACCCGTGCCAGGAGCCATGCGCAAGATGGCCGTGTACCTGGGCTTGGTCGAGGACGACTCGTACGCAGACGACTACGACGACTACGACGAACCGGCGCGGGAGTCCAAGCGCGAGAAGCGATCGGGACGCCGTGGCTTCAAGGACCGCTACGACGAGGACGACGACGACGATCGCTACGCGGTTCGCAGCGTTCGTCCGATCAGTGAGCCGCGTTCGGTGCGAACTTTCAGGTCCGATGCACCCATCGAGCGTCTCCCCACGTCGGCCCCGCTGCCGGGTCGCGGTGCGGCGATGGGAGATCTAAGCCGTATCGAGACGATCCACCCGCGCTCGTACAACGATGCACGGCGTATCGGCGAGGAGTTCCGTGTCGGTGTTCCGGTCATCATGAATCTGGGCGACATGGACGATATGGATGCCAAGCGCATCATCGATTTCGCCGCCGGACTCGTCTTCGGGTTGCACGGCACGATAGAACGCATCACCGGGAAGGTGTTTCTCATCTCACCGGCCAACGTCGACCTAGGTGACCAAGCCCGCGCTCAGATTGCCGAGGATGGATTCTTCAATCAAAGTTGATCCATCCTTCGAGGGAGTGACAGCGCGGTGAGCATCTTCGGCCAGATCCTAGGGACCGTCCTATGGCTCTACTGGCTCGTGCTGATCGCGCGCCTGGTCTTCGATTTCGTTCAGATCTTCGCTCGCTCCTGGCAGCCACGCGGACCGCTTCTGCTCATCGCCGAATTCGTCTACACGATCACCGACCCTCCCTTGCGAGCGTTGCGAAAGGTCATACCGCCACTGAAGTTGGGCAGCGTGTCCTTGGACCTCGCCTTCTTGGTGCTGATACTCGGCGTTCAGTTGCTGATCAACTTCGCCGTACTGCTCTAAGGTCGAATCGTGGAGTTTGAGTCCGTGAAGTTGGACGCGCAATCGGTCAGGAACGTTCGTTTCGGTACGACCCGGATGCGCGCCGGATACGACATGGCTGAAGTGGATGCCTTCTTGGACACCATCGAGACGGCCATCGAGCACTATTCGAGCCAATCGCAGCAATCGCGTGACGAGGTCGAGGCGTTGCGTTCGCAGGTCGAGCAGCTGCAGTTACGACTTGCTGCGACCCACGCGGAACTCGAACAATGTCAGGCCTTGGCCTTGGAACGTGGCCAGGTGGCTCTTGGGCATTCGGGCCAGGAGCACGACACGCTCATCACGGAGATTCCCGGTGAGTCGTCAGGCGATGCCGAGAGCGTCGAGAACCAGGTAGTCGACACTGAGATCACAGCGGAGAATCCGATCGTGCGCACCGACCAAGCTGAACAGCGCGCAGCGCTTCGTCAGGTGCGCGACGACGTGCGACGGATGTTGAACGAGCAACTCGAATTGGTCGACCGGCTTCGGATAGAGGACAACTAGCTCCAAATCCCGGGGAACTAGCTCCGCGCTGCTTCGATGGATATCGACACGGGAAGTTCGACCGCCACCTTCTCGCCTTGTGCTGTGCGGTCGAGTCCTGGCACGCGATCGACCTGCACGGCGAGTACTTCGGCGGCTATCTCCGATCCATGTTGGTCGAATGCCGCGGTGACGTCGAGGTCTTCGCTGTCCCAGCGAATGGTGATCCGGTCGGTGATCTGCAAGCCTGCGCTCTTTCGAGTCTCTTGGATGGCGCGGACCAGTTCGCGAGCCAAGCCGGCTCGTCGGAGATCGTCATCGATGGCAAGGTCGATGGCCACGGAGTCCTCGCTGTCGCTGGCGACGGCCCAGCCCTCGCGAGGGGATTCGGTGACGATGACGTCTGAAGCGAGGATGTCGATCTGCTCGGATTCGACGGTGATCGATGCGGTCCCGTTCGTGCGGATCGAGTTGACGAGCCACGTGACGTCCACCTGACCAATCGCCTGGGCGATCTTCGGGGTGTCCTTACCGAATCGACCACCGAGTTCCCGGAAGTTCGGCTTCACGCTCACATCGACCAGACCGGCTTGATCGCCGGTCTCGTCGTTGAGAGATTCCACCCGGCGCACATTCAGTTCCTCGGCAACCTGGGCCACGAGTTCCGGGGGCAGTGACGCCCAGCCGGGTGCCGCAACCAGAGCCCTGCTCAGCGGTTGCCGAGTCCGCACACTGCTCGTTGCACGTGCCGCGCGTCCGAGTTCGACGACCCGCCTCACGAGCGCCATCCGTTCGCCTAGTTCCTCGTCGATCGCTGAGAAGTCGGGTTCGGGCCAGGCAGCCAAGTGAACCGATTCGGGGGCGTGTGGATCACTCGGTCGGAAGAGGTCCTGCCAGACCCTCTCGGTGATGAACGGGGTGAAGGGAGCCATGCATAGCGTCACGATGCGCAATGCCTCATGCAGCGTGGCGAGTGCGGATGGATCTCCGTCCCAGAACCGACGACGCGATCGCCGTACGTACCAGTTGGAGAGGTCGTCGACGAAGGTGGCGAGGATGCGCCCACCTCGTTGGGTGTCGAAGTTCTCCAAAGCGTCGTCGACGTCGCGGGCGAGTCGATGAGCCTCCGAGAGCACCCATCGATCGAGCAGCGGTCGATCCTTCGGCTCCGGTGCGCCCATGCTGGGTTCCCACCCGGCAGTGCGTGCGTACAACGACTGGAAGGACACCGTGTTCCAGTAGGTGAGCAGCGTTCGGCGCACCACATCGGCGATAGCTGCGTGACCCACCCTGCGGGCTTGCCAGGGAGAACCCGAAGCCAGCATGAACCAGCGAACTGCGTCGGCTCCGTGCTCGTCCATCAGTGGAATCGGCTCCAGCACGTTGCCCAGATGCTTGCTCATCTTGCGGCCGTCCTCATCGAGGATGTGGCCTAGGCACACGACGTTCTTGTACGAGGATTGGTCGAAGACGAGTGTTCCGATCGCCATGAGCGAGTAGAACCAACCTCGCGTCTGATCGATGGCCTCGCAGATGAAGTCGGCCGGATATCGATGTGCGAACTCGTCTTGTCTGCGGTGCGGATAGCCCAGTGCGGCGAAGGGCATCGCTCCGGAGTCGTACCAGCAGTCGATGACCTCGGGAACGCGAAGGGCTTGCTGCCGGCAGGTCGGACACGTGATGGCGATGTCGTCCACGTACGGGCGATGGGGATCGAGCTCGCTGACATCCGTACCGGAGAGTTCGGACAGCTCAGCGAGTGAGCCGACGGCGGTGAGATGTCCTTCTGGGCAGCGCCAGATCGGCAGGGGAGTTCCCCAATAACGATTGCGCGATAGTGCCCAATCGACGTTGTTGTTCAGCCAATCGCCGTATCGACCCCACTGGATGGTGGGTGGGAACCAGTTCGTCGCCTCGTTTTGGGCGAGCAGTTCATCCTTCTTGGCAGTCGTCTTGATGTACCAGGACGGTTGCGCGTAGTACAGGAGTGGCGTGTGACAACGCCAGCAATGCGGGTAGGAGTGCTCGTACGGATCTCGACGGAAGAGCAGATCGCGATCCCGGAGATCCTGGGTCAAAGTTTCGTCGGCCTTCTTGAAGAACTGACCACCCACGAGTGGGACGGAATCCTCGAAGTTCCCGTTAGGGGCCACGGGATTCACCACGGGTAAGCCGTAAGCGCGACAACTCACCAAGTCCTCGGCACCGAAGGCCGGTGCCTGGTGCACGAGGCCCGTGCCGTCGTCGGTTGTCACGTACTCGGCGAGGATCACGAAGTGGGCGTCGGGAATATCCACGAGGTCGAAGGGGCGCCGGTAGCCGGTACGTTCCAACT
>CAZQRR010000079.1:0-8332 GCA_964595675.1 uncultured Rubrivirga sp.
CTGGGTGCGCACCTTGGCGTAGAACTCGTTGTTGTCGTTGACGTCCTCGGTGTAGGTGACCGTGATGCCCGTCTCGTCCTGGAAGCGGGTCAGCGTCGGGTACTCGCCGGTCTCCTCGTCGATGTCCATGTACTCGACCCAGTTGGACCAGTTCACGGTCTTCTCGGTGTCAGAGACATCGGTGGGTGCGCTGCCCTCCGAAGCCGTACCACTATCGCCACCCGTTCCACAGGCGGCGGCCGCCATGGCAGCCGAGGAGATGCCCGCAGCCTGGAGCAGACGACGACGGGAAACCGATGAGCGCATGGTGCCCGCCAGGGCGGCGATCATCTCGGGGCTGTGCTTCATGGCGGTCCTTTCTAGGGCAGGCACGGGGGACCCGTGAACTCGTAGGCAGCTATCTGAATCGGACGTGGGGAAAATCTAGCCTTTCAACCTGAAAATGGCAGGCTGGAAAGGTCACTTTTCGGAGAAGATCGTTCGATGCCAGCCCTTCTTGGCCTCGGCGGTGATGTCCATGGACACGTGCTTGACCTGGGTGTACTCCTCGAAGGAATAGGTGGACATGTCCTTGCCAAACCCGGACTGCTTGTACCCGCCATGGGGCATCTCACTCACGATCGGGATGTGATCGTTGATCCACACGCACCCGGCCTGGATATCCCGCTGGGCCCGCAGGGTGCGGAAAACGTCCCTGGACCAGGCCGAGGCGGCTAGGCCGTAGGGGGTGTCGTTGGCCAGGGCGATGCCGTCGTCGTCGGAATCGAAGGGCAGGACCACGAGCACGGGGCCGAAGATCTCGGACTGCACGATCTCGCTGCCCTGGGCGGCGTCGGTGATCACCGTGGCTGGGTAATAGGCACCCGAGGCCAGGGCGCCGCCCGGGATCTCCCCTCCGACCCGCACCTTCGCCCCATCCTTGCGGGCCCGGTCGACGAAGCCGGCCACGCGTTCTTGCTGACGGCGCGAGATCAGCGGCCCGATATCGGTCGCCTCATCGAGCGGATCGCCGATCACGATCTGGGCGAACAGGTCGCACACCTGCTGGACGAACGCCTCGTAGAGCGGGCGCTGGACGTAGGCGCGGGTGGCGGCCGTGCAGTCCTGCCCGGAGTTGATGAGGGCCCCAGCCGCGGCACCCTGGACGGCGGCCTCGAGGTCGGCGTCGTCGAACACCACGAACGGAGCCTTGCCGCCGAGTTCGAGGTGCACTCTCTTCACATCGGCCGTGGCGAGTTCCATCACGCGCTTACCCACGCCGGTGGAACCGGTGAAAGACACCATGTCCACATCCGGATGGGATACGAGGGCTTCACCGGTGACCGGGCCGGCGCCGGCGACCACATTCACCACACCGGCGGGAATGCCGGCGGCGATGCAGTCCTCGGCGAGCATCATCGTGGTGATCGGGGTGATCTCCGCGGGCTTCAGCACGATTGTGTTGCCCGCCGCCACGGCCGGGAGCATCTTCCACATCGCCATCTGCAGCGGGTAGTTCCAAGGAGCGATCGAACCGACCACGCCGATCGGCTCACGGCGGATGATCGAGGTGTGGGCCCCATCCCACTCAGCCGAAGCCTTGCCCTCGAGGTTCCGGGCGGCGCCTGAGAAGAACGCGGCGTTATCGATGGAACCGGGGACGTCGAATTCGCGTGAGAGCCTGAGCGGCTTGCCGCTTTGTTTGGTTTCCGCCTGGACGTACTCATCTGCCCGGGCCTGCATGCGGTCGGCGAGTGCACGTAGCGCCTCGCTGCGCTCGACCGGGGCTGCGGTGGACCACGCCGCGAAGGCCGCGCGAGCGGCCGCGACCGCCGCTTCGACGTCGGCTTTACCTGCGTATTCATAATTCTCGACAACTTCACCGGTTGCGGGATTGACGACTTCACCGGTTTGTCCGGATGTTCCCTTACGTGCCGAACCGGCGATGAATGCAGCGTCCACTGTGTTCTCCCTCGCTAAGCACCCGAGACCGTGAGTGACCAAGACAATAGAGCCAGAGGCAATGTCCGGCATCGCGCCCATGACCGATCGCGAGACTTCTCGTGCGATTACCCGCAGCCGCGCCAATAATCCATACACCGGCTAATCTCCACCTCGTGACGGGGTGGAGCAGGCGGATCCTGATCGTCGACGACGAACCGCTGGTTGCGACGTTGATCTGTGATCTCCTACGGCAACGATCATTCGATGTGCTCGGTTGCGGATCCGCTGCGCAGGCACGTGATGCGATCGCATCCTTCGATCCCGACGCAGCACTGATCGACATCCACCTGGGCGGCGGTCCATCAGGTCTGCATCTGGGCCATGTGATCCGTCGGACGCACCCGCATATGGGGATCGTCTTCTTGAGTAGGTACACCGATCCCGCCGTCGCTGGCCTGCGCGAGGTCGACATCCCCGAGGGCTGCGGATTCCTCGCCAAGGAACAGGTGACGGATCCGCAGATATTGCTCGACGCGGTCAATTCGACTCTTCGCGGAGAGGTCATGATCGAGGGCCGATTCGCTAGCCCACTCGGACAGCTGACGGCCACCCAGTCCGAGATCTTGCGTCTGGCGGCGACCGGCATGACCAATGCAGCGATCGCCAAGCACCGAGGCACCAGCGAACGCACCGTCGAGATGCGATTGAAGTCTGTCTACGCCTCCTTGGGTATCCAGGTGACCGCCGATGTGAATCCGCGGGTCGAAGCCGTGCGGCAGTACATCGAAGCTGCGGGAGTTCCTGCGCATGTCGACGTCTCCGCCTGACAGTTACACGATCGCTCACATCGGCCTTCGGGCCACGCTGGCCGATCCTCGATTAATCTCCTGGCCCACCTTCGCGATCAGCAGCGCTCTGCTGTCCTACGAGATCTGGTTGCACGGTCTGCTCGATTTCATCAGCGCACAGGTGATGGTCTTCTCGCTGCTGTTCGTGGCACGTGTGTTGTATCTAAAACGACGCTATCCCTCGCACCATGCATGGGTCATGGTCATCACGATCATCTTCACGAGTCTGTTCGGTGCCCTCTTCGCACAATTACTCTTCGCTCAGGCCGACACTCTGGTCACCATCGACGGTGCCTTCACCCGAATGATCGTCATCCCCGCAGCAGGTCTTTTGAGTGTGTCTCTCATCGACTACCGCAACAACGTGAACCAACTACGCGCAACAGCCACCCAGTTGGAGCTAACGCGCGATGCCGGCCTGCAGTCATTGACCGAATCGCGCGAACGGATCGTGAATCAAGTACAAGTGAGCCTCGAAGACGCCCTCTCCGATTTGCGTGGCGGAGATCGAAGTGATCCGGCCGCAGAACTTGCGCATCTCGCGCAGGAAACCGTTCGGCCCCTCAGCCACGAATTGGCCCGATCCACACCCGACTTCACCCCCGCCCCGGCAGCACCGCAACGGCTTCGATGGTCCGCGGTCTTGGCGGAAGTAGCCGCCACACCGTTGATCGTGCCGTGGTTGATGGCCTTGGCGGTGGCCGTGATGAGCATCCGGTTCACCTTCGCCCAATCCGATGTGGCCGTGGGTTCCACGTTAGTCACGCTAGGGCCCCTCGCTGTGTCCATGGATGGCTCAGCGGTTGCGATGTCCCTGGGATTCCTCATGGTGGTCTTCGTGGCGGTCTGGTTGTTGTCGGCAACTGCGGTGCGGATCACTCGTCCGACATTGACGCGCGCATCAGGTGGCATGCGTTGGCTGATAATTGCGGGCAGCGTTATCGGCATAGGCATCGGCCTGCAGCTCGTCTTGATCGTCTTGCCGATCCTGCCCGGACCGCTCTCGAGCATCGACACCGATCCGATCGGCCGCTTCTTGGCATTCGCACCGGTGGTGCTGATCGCCCTCGTCCTCGCGATCGCCCGAACGGTGTCCTTCGCACGCACCGCCGTGCTCGATGATCTCGCCTCCATCAATTCGGAGTTGACGTGGGAGGTGGCGCGCATTCGCCTCGACCTGTGGGCGCAGCAGCGCCGATTCGCGCGAGCCATTCACGGGCCTCTACAAGCCGCGATCACCGCCAGCGCCCTGTTACTGAACGAAGCACCGGCATCGGATAGGCGCAAAGCCATCTCGGCAGCGCACGATCGAATCAAGTCCGCACTGGATCGTCTCAGCGAACGCACAGACGTCGTGGCCCAGTGGCCGACGGGCATAAGTGAGATCCAGCGCACCTGGGCAGGCGTGTGCCAAGTCAACGTGGACGCTGGCGCTGATGCAACACGAGTGCTGGAGCAAGACGACACCTGTAGGCAGGCGGCCCTTCTTGTGATCGGTGAGTCCGTGGCCAACGCGGCCATTCATGGCAAAGCAACGCGCTCCCACGTGAACGTTGATGTGGACCGATCGCGATTCATCCGTCTCTGCATCGAAGACAACGGCACGGGATTCGACACAGCCGCAAACTCCGGCCTGGGAAGTACCATCCTAGACGACGCTTGCGGTGAGTGGGAACTGATCAACACCGAAGACGGTGCGCGGCTCTCTGCCCTGGTTGCCTTCGCGGCCACTTCCTCCTCCAAGGAGTAGTCCCTTCCCGGGACGCCTTCAGGTCAAGCGAAGGTGCACACGCAAGGCATCATCAACGCGCCGCATGTCCGAAGCCGAGATGAAACCGAGACGACCCTTGAATCGAAAGGTCGAGATTGAACGCACTTGTTCAGCCTGTGCTTTGGACTCGATGGTGCCTTGAATTTCATGCGATGAGTTCCGATCGACGGTCACTAGGGCTTGAAACGGCTTGACGCTTCCGATGCTCGACGTCAGGGGCACCACCGTGACAACGCCGGCGTGTCGCATCGCAGCTGCATTGGCTCCGTTATTGCTGACAATCACGACAGGACGAACCTTGTTCGCCTCACTCCCGACGGCCGGCTCGAGATCCGCCCAGTACACCTCACCGCGAAGCAACGTCGACCCGACCACTCATTCGACAGGCTGGCGGACAACGGCGTCACGATCGTCCAGCCCGTCTGCGACTACCGACTCCCACACACGCTGCTCGCCGCTGTCGCGCCACTCAATAAAGGCCTCCGAGTATGCGTCTTCCAGTTCCTCATCCCGCAACGCACGAATCGCAGCCGCTACAGCGGCCGAACGAGATCCCTTGTCATGCTTGAAGGCATACGAGTCCAAGAAGGCGACATCCTCCGAATCCAAGCTCACGCTGATTTTCACCCTCCAATCCTACCCAGGTAGGAAGAGTTTCCTACCCGTCAACTCCTTCTCAGGATGTCGCTTGGGATCTGCGCTGGCCAACCCCCGACATTCACCTGTGAGTGGGGGGAGCACCGCCTGTGGAAAGTCTTAGCGCGAGGAAGTGCCGGTTGCGTTCACTCCACCGGCGGCGCGGGCAAGCGCCTCGGCGATGGCCTCGATGCTGGATTCGTCGTCGGGCAGTTGCCCTGAGGTGACACGTATGCCACCGGCCGCCAGACCGGCATCCGGACCCACGATGAACGGGCTGCCCGGTGCCACCCGAACTCCCGATGCGGCCAAGGTGATCAGGGCGCTGCGCTCGTCTTCGACCGGGATCCACACATTGATGCCATCACCGGGGCTGGAGTCGATTCCGCGATCCTTCAGGTGCTCTCGCAACAAGGTTCCGCGGCGTGCGTAGGAAGCGCGCGCATGACGCACCTGTTCTTGCGGATCCTCGTGCGTGAGTAGGTCAAGCAACACAGCTTGCAGAAGCCTGCTCGTCCAACCAGGGCCGAGCATCCGACGAGCGATGAGCGGATCGATCACCTCGGCCGCTCCGCCGATCGCTGCGATACGCAGGTCCGGACCGTGGGACTTCGAATAACTGCGGATGTGGACGCAGCGTTCGGGGAGGAACTGCCCGATGCTGACGTCGTCGGCGATGGAGATGTCGCCGCAATGGTCGTCCTCGACAACCCAGGCTCGGCTCCCTGCGAGCACCTCGGCCAATTGGCTCGATCGAAGGCGGGTCATGGAGGTGCCGGTCGGGTTCTGCGCACGAGGCTGGAGGAAGACGGCAACGGGGGCGGCGCGCAATGCACGAGCCAACTCCTCGGGGATGATCCCCTGCTCGTCCATGCCCACCGAGAGGATCTCAGCGCCGGCTCGCTCGAGCATGTCGATCAACGGGGGGAAGCCCGGCGACTCCATCACGACCCGATCCCCCAGCCCCACGACCTGGTCCACCACGCGCGAGAGCGCATCCAACGCACCATCCACCACGGTGAGTCGTTGGGGTCGGAAGGGCCAGGACTCCTCCAGGTGCTCACGCAACGTAGGCAGCACCGGCTCGTCGAGATAACTCGACGTCCACGCCGTGGCCCCGGCACTGAAGCGCTCGATCGCCTCGTGCAGCGCCGGCAGGAGGGTCGGATCGGGCGTGCCCGTGGACAGATCGATGGTCACGTCCTGTGCCGGAGCACCAGCGATTCCCAGGTAACGGGTGGGGCGGGTCGGTTCGGCCACGTCACGCACGAAGGTGCCGGCCCGGCCGCGGGCCCAGATCGCGCCCACTGCGCCCAGGGCCTGCCAGGCCTCCGAAACCGTGGCCGGGCTCACGCTGATGGCCACGGCCAGCTCCCGAACGGTCGGCAATCGATCGCCCGGGACGAGGTGACCGGCGCGGATCATCCGGTGCACCGCGGCGGCTATCCCCCGCGGGGAGCGGTCCTCGATGAACGGCACGACGTCGGCCGCCGGCACGCTGGTGCCCGAAGCCGGGATGGAGACCGTCACGCGATTGCCTTCCGCCTGTAACAAGTTTGTCAAACAGGGGTTGTAACACAATGTTTTGCGTCTAGGGTACGGAATAACAAAACGGAGCGAGGCCTTGGACCCGCTCCCCGAGGCAGGTAGGAGTGGCCGATGAGCGTCGTACGCGCCGCGCTGGTTCAAACCGATTGGACCGGCGACAAGGAATCGATGATCGTCAAGCACGAGGAATACGCCCGCCAGGCTGCAGCGCAGGGCACCCAGGTCATCTGCTTCCAGGAGTTGTTCTACGGCCCGTACTTCTGCCAGGTCCAAGACACCAAGTTCTACGAGTACGCCGAGGCGGTGCCCGGCCCGATCGTGGAGCGCTTCCAGTCACTGGCCCGTGAGCTGAACATGGTGATGGTCCTGCCGATGTACGAGGACGCCGGCCCAGGATTCCTCTACAACACCGCCGCTGTGCTCGATGCCGACGGCACCTACCTCGGCAAGTACCGCAAGCAGCACATCCCGCACGTGAACGGCTTCTGGGAGAAGTTCTACTTCCGCCCCGGCAACGGCGGCTATCCGGTGTTCGACACCGCCGTGGGCAAGATCGGCGTCTACATCTGCTACGACCGCCACTTCCCCGAGGGCTGGCGCGCCCTGGGCCTCAACGGAGCCCAGATCGTGTTCAACCCTTCGGCAACCTCGCGCGGACTCTCCCAGTACCTGTGGAGCATCGAGCAGCCCGCCGCCGCAGTGGCGAACGAGTATTACGTCGGCGCGATCAACCGCGTGGGCATCGAGCCCCTGGGCGACGACGACTTCTACGGCCAGTCCTACTTCGTGGATCCCGAGGGCAACTACGTGGGCGAGAAGGGTGACCCGTACAAGTCCGAGTTGATCGTGCGCGATCTGGACCTGGAACTCATCACCACGGTCCGCAACCGTTGGGCCTTCTACCGAGATCGCAGGCCGGATGCGTACGACGACCTCGTTCGGCCATAGTTATCGATGGTGAATCAATCTCAGATTCCGTCGTCTCGCCACCAGGAGGAGAAGCCATGACCATCTTGATCAAGAACGGAAGCGTCGTTTCCTCGACCGGCGTGATCCAAGCCGACGTGCTCATCGACGGCGAGACGATCGCAGCGGTCATCGCACCCGGAGACACCTCCCTGGGTGCGAACCTGGAGGCCACCGCCGATCAGGTCTTCGACGCCCATGGCAAGTACGTGATCCCCGGCGGCGTGGATGTCCACACCCATATGGAGTTGCCGTTCGGTGGCACCTTCGCCTCGGACACCTTCGAGACCGGCACCCGCGCGGCAGCCTGGGGCGGAACCACCACGATCATCGATTTCGCGGTGCAGAAGTTCGGCGAGCGGGTTCAGGACGCACTCGCGGCATGGCATGCGAAGGCCGACGGTCAGTGCGCCATCGACTACGGCTTCCACCAGATCATCGGCGGCGTCGACGACGACTCCTTGAAGGCGATGGACGAACTGGTCGACGAGGGCATCACCAGCTTCAAGTTGTTCATGGCCTACCCGGGGGTGTTCTACAGCGACGACGGCCAGATCCTGCGCGCCATGCAGACGGCAGCCAACAACGGTTCGACGATCATGATGCACGCCGAGAACGGCATCGCGATCGACGTCCTGGT
>CAZQRR010000080.1:0-2455 GCA_964595675.1 uncultured Rubrivirga sp.
GCATTGATTCCCGGCGATGGCATCGGCACCGAAGTGGTTGCCGAAGCGATGAAAGTCCTGGAGGCGATCGCCCCCGCAGCGGACCTCGAGGTGTCCACGACGGAGTACGACCTCGGCGCTCGTCGCTACAACGCCACCGGGGAGTTACTCCCGGAGTCGGTCATCGAAGAGTTGCGTACGTACGACGCCATCATGCTTGGAGCCATCGGAGATCCCTCGGTGCCCCCGGGTGTCCTGGAGCGCGGAGTGCTGCTGCCGTTGCGTTTCGTCATGGATCATCACGTGAACCTGCGGCCGGTGAAGCTCTATCCGGGAGTTTCCGGTCCGCTCGCAGGCGGCAAGACGATCGACTTCGTGGTGTGCCGGGAGGGCACTGAAGGTCCGTACGTGGGCGCAGGGGGCGTGCTGCGCAAGGACACTCCGCAGGAGGTGGCGGTCGAGGAGAGCTTGAACACGGCGTTCGGCGTGGAGCGGATCGTGCGCGATGCATTCGAGCGAGCCATGAAGCGGCGCAAGCATGTGACTTTGGTCCACAAGACGAACGTGCTCGTCAATGCCGGATCCCTATGGAAGCGGACCTTCGATCGTGTTGCCCGCGAATACCCCGAGGTTGCGACGGACTACCAGCATGTCGATGCGGCGTCGATGTTCTTCATCACGAATCCGGATCGCTTCGACGTAGTCGTCACCGACAATCTCTTCGGCGACATCCTGACCGATATAGGAGCAGCGATCGGTGGGGGAATCGGATTGGCCGCAAGCGGCAATATCGATCCGTCGCGGTCCAACCCGTCGATGTTCGAGCCGGTGCACGGATCGGCACCCGACATCGTCGGTCAGGGGAAGGCCGACCCGACTGCGACTGTCATGTCCTTGGCCATGCTGCTCGAGCATGTGGGCCTGTCAGAGGAGGCTGGATGGGTCGAGGCGGCGGTCGCAGCTGACTTGGCATCTCGTGGGGACGCGGACCGATCCACCGCGGAGATAGGCGATGCGCTCGCCGCCGGCGCGCGCTCCATATCAGGTAGGTAGGTTTCGCGCATGACTGCAACGGATGCTGGTACGGGGTTGTGGGACATCGAACTCAACCCGGCTTCCTCGCCGCTGTCTGATGCCGAGCGCGAGGAGATCCTTGCCAATCCGGGCTTCGGGCGGAACTTCACCGACAACATGGTCCGAGCAAAGTGGTCTGAAAGTGAAGGCTGGCACAGTGCGGAACTCGTCGCCTACGGACCATTGCAGATGGATCCCGCGACCAGCTTCATCCACTACGGGCAGGCGATCTTCGAAGGTTTGAAGGCCTATCGGCACGCAGATGGATCCATCAAGACGTTCCGGCCATTCCGCAATGCCCAGCGCTTCGCAGCATCGGCGCGCCGACTAGCCATGGCCGAACTTCCGGAGGAGTTGTTCGTCGGCAGCATCGAGGCTTTGGTTCGACAGGATCGTGATTGGGTTCCTGGCGACGCCGAGAAATCTCTGTATCTGCGTCCGTTCATGTTCTCCACCGAGGTCGGCTTGGGGGTCAAGCCCGCCAACGCCTACGAGTATCTGCTGATCGCCTCGCCGGCAGGGGCGTACTTCCCGAAAGGCATCAAGCCGGTAAGCGTTTGGTTGTCCGACGACTACGTCCGGGCAGCGAAGGGTGGCACTGGGGAGGCGAAATGCGCGGGCAACTATGCGGCGTCGTTGGTTGCGCAGGCCGAGGCGGCCCAGCACGGCTGCGAGCAAGTGGTGTGGCTTGATGCTGCCGAGCGGAAGTGGATCGAGGAGATGGGCGGCATGAATCTGTACTTCGTGTACGGATCCGAAGATGCGGCTCGCTTGGTCACGCCACGCCTCACGGGCTCTCTACTTCCCGGCATCACGCGCGACTCGCTGCTGACGGTCGCCGCTGATCTCGGCATACGCGCCGACGAGGGCGAGATCAGCGTCGAGGACTGGAAGAACGGATGCGCATCGGGGGAGATCACCGAAGTTTTCGCCTGTGGGACCGCCGCCGTCATCACCCCTGTCGGACAGGTGAAGTCGCGCATGAGCGGTTCGTGGACAGTGGGGGACGGCGGCACCGGACCCGTGACTTCGCGTTTGCGCCAGGATCTCCTCGACATCCAAACCGGTGCTATTCCCGACAGACACAACTGGTTACACGCGATCTGTTGAGTTCGCCCGTGGACTGGACCTTCGATGCCGAGGTGTGGTTGTGGAAGTCCGACGCTGCGTGGCACTTCATCACGGTCCCGCACGATGTGGCTGACGAGATCGAGGACATGCCGCTCAATCGAGGGGGATTCGGGTCGGTGCGGGTGGAGGTGACCATCGGGTCCAGCACCTGGCGGACGTCCCTCTTCCCGAGCAAGGAGCACGAGACTTTCATCCTTCCCCTCAAGAAGCAGGTCCGTTCGGCCGAGGGGTTGGGCGTCGGTGACACCTGCTCGGTCACGCTGGCTGTTGT
>CAZQRR010000080.1:2555-8325 GCA_964595675.1 uncultured Rubrivirga sp.
CACCAGCATCAACACCAGCACCATCATCATTACCTAGCGCGTCGAGTCCCCTCGACGCGCTGCCCTTCGCCTAGCGGGGGGCTTTTTTGATGAGAAGGAAGTTCGAAGGAAGTAGGAGTCACATGAGCCGGCCGGATTCTTTCCACGTCTACGACACCACCCTGCGCGATGGTGCCCAACGCGAGGGCATCTCGTACTCGGTCAACGACAAACTGGCCGTGGCACGGCTGCTCGATGAGTACGGCGTGGGGTTCATCGAGGGTGGCTGGCCCGGTGCTCTACCCAAGGACACCGAGTTCTTCGACCGAGCGCAGGCCGAATTGAAGTTGAAGAACGCGCAATTGGTGGCTTTCGGTGCCACTCGCAAAGCCGGTGTTGCGGTTGCTGAGGATCAGCAGGTCCGGGCATTGCTGGATTCCGGTGCACCCGTGATCACGCTCGTAGCCAAGTCCGACGTGTGGCACGTGGAGCAGGCGCTGAAGACCACGCGGGAGGAGAACGAGGCGATGATTCGCGACACCGTTGCCTTCCTCGTCGGTGAGGGACGCCGAGTGTTCGTGGACATGGAGCACTTCTTCGACGGCTACAAGCACGATTCGGACTACGGCGTGCGTTTGCTGGTGACGGCGGCGGAAGCGGGCGCAGACGTGGGAGTGCTGTGCGACACGAACGGCGGGATGCTCCCGCTCGGTGTGGCAGAGATCGTCGGGGATGTGGCCGCCCGAACCGGGGTCCGACTGGGTATCCACTGCCAGGACGACACCGGGTGTGCGGTCGCGAACACGGTCACCGCGGTATCCGCGGGTGTGACTCACGTGCAGTGCACTGCCAACGGATACGGCGAACGCACCGGTAATGCCGATCTCTTCTCGGTGGTGGCCAATCTCGAGTTGAAAATGGGAATCGAATGTCTGCCGGCGGGCAAACTTGCAGACACCCGTCGGGTATCGCACGCGATCGCCGAGATCGCGAACATCGCACCCGATACCCATCAGGCGTATGCGGGCGTCTCCTCCTTCGCCCACAAGGCCGGGCTGCACGCTTCGGCGCTCAAGGTCAATCCCGAGCTCTACAACCACATCGATCCGGCGTTGGTGGGCGGGGATCAGCGGGTCCTGGTTACCGAGATGGCCGGGCGGGCGTCGGTCGAGATGAAGGGCAAGGAACTCGGCTACGACCTGTCGGGAGACAAGGAGCGCATCACTCGGGTCGTCGAGACGGTCAAGGACCTCGAAGCCCAGGGTTGGACGTTCGAGGCCGCGGATGCGTCGTTCGAGTTGATCTTGATGGGTGCAGATCAGCAGGAACGGCGATTCGAGGTCGAGTCGTGGCGCACCATCGTCGAGCAGGACGAGGACGGCCGGGTCCGTACCGAGGCGACCGTCAAGGTGCGAGCCAAGGGCGAGCGGATGATCAGTACCGCCGAGGGCAACGGCCCGGTGAACGCGCTGGATAAGGCACTGCGTTCAGCGGTGATCCAGTTGTATCCGCAGCTCGAGCCGCTCGAACTCATCGACTACAAGGTCCGCATCCTGGAGAAGGGGACCGCCGATACTTCCGGCACCGCGAGCGTGACCCGGGTGTTGGTCTCCACATCGGATGGCAACCGCGAATGGACCACGCTCGGTGTCCACGAGAACGTGATCGCGGCCTCCTGGCGTGCGTTGGAGGACGCCTTGATCTACGGGCTTGTGACTGAGGCGAAGGTGCGCGATCCGCAGTCCTGAGCCTCACTAGGGTGGGCCGGTGCTGATCTGCCGTTTCGCCGCAGGCGATGACATCTGGTACGGAGCCCTCGACGGTCTCGGGGACCACGACGAGATCACCGAGGACACCATCGTCGCGCCGATGTCCGGCCACCCGTTCGTCGAGATCCGACCGGAAGGCAGCGTCTTGAAGGCTGCAGATGTCCGCCTGCTAGCTCCGGTGCTGCCATCCAAGGTGGTGTGCGTGGGCAAGAACTACCGTGCGCACGCCGCCGAGATGGGTGGCGAAGTGCCGGCAGAGCCCCTGCTGTTTCTGAAGCCGAGTACGTCGGTCATCGGCCCCGGAGATCCGATCGACCTGCCGTGGCAGTCCGAGCGCGTTGAGCATGAAGGCGAGTTGGCCGTGGTGATCGGTCGGATGTGCAAGGACTTGCCGGTAGATCGTGTGGACGACGTGGTGTTCGGCTACACATGCGCCAACGACGTCACCGCCCGGGATCTGCAGGAGTCCGATGGCCAGTGGGCCCGCGCCAAGGGGTTCGACACCTTCTGCCCGCTGGGTCCGTGGATACAGACCGAACTGCGCCCCGAGGATGCCGACATCACGGTCACGGTCAATGGTGAGGTTCGGCAGCGGTCGGGGATCGACGCGATGGTGCACGATGTCCGCTCGCTGGTGGCCTACGTCAGTTCTTGCATGACGCTGCTGCCCGGTGATGTCATCTTGACCGGAACACCTGAGGGCGTGGGTCCGATCCATCGGGGAGATTCGGTGGGCGTGCAGATCAGCGGCATCGGAACGTTGACCAATCCGGTGAGGAGCGAAACCCCGTGAGCGATGTTCGTGTTCGGTTCTGCCCATCACCCACAGGCAACCCGCATGTCGGTTTGGTGCGCACCGCTTTGTTCAACTGGGCCTTCGCCCGGCATACCGGCGGAACGTTCGTCTTCCGAATCGAGGACACCGACTCCTCGCGCGACTCCGAGGAGTCCTACGAAGCCCTGCTCGCCGCACTCAGGTGGTTGGGTCTGGACTGGGATGAGGGGCCGGAAGTGGGTGGTCCCTACGGTCCGTATCGACAGTCCCAACGCCGGGACAACTACTCGCAGATGGTGCGCCGGTTGGTCGATGCCGGGCGTGCATACGAGTGCTTTTGTTCAGCCGAGGAACTCGAAGCGCGGCGCGAACAGGCGATGGCCGAGAAGCGCGCCCCGGGCTACGACGGACATTGTCGGAATCTCACCGCAGAGCAGCGTTCTGCATATCGCACCGAAGGTCGCGATGCGGTGGTGCGCTTCCGCATGCCCGATCGCGACTACACCTGGGACGACCTGATCCGCGGGGAGATCACCTTCGCTGCAGGCCAGGTGCCCGATTACGTCCTGCAACGAGCCAATGGCGAGCCGCTCTACACGCTGGTGAATCCGGTCGACGATGCCGCCATGCGCATCACGCACATCCTTCGTGGCGAAGACTTGCTGTCGTCCACACCTCGACAGATCGCACTGTATGAAGCCATGATCGACATCGGTGCCTTCGATGGACCGGTGCCCCGCTTCGGGCACCTGCCGTACGTGATGGGAGAGGGCAACAAGAAGCTGTCCAAGCGCGATCCATCGTCGTCGTTGCAGTTGTACCGAGACGAGGGCTATCTGCCCGAGGGCCTACTGAACTACCTCGCGCTGTTGGGCTGGTCGCCCGGTGGCGACGTGGAGTTCTTCGGCAAGGAGCAGATGGCCGAAGCATTCACCCTCGAACGGATCAATCCGAATCCGGCGCGATTCGATCCGAAGAAGTGTCTGGCGATCAATGGCGATTGGATTCGACACCTCGGTACCGCCGAGTTGACCGATCGCCTGGTGCCGTATCTCGTGCGGGACGGGGTGCTTTCCCAGCCGCCGAGTCCCGCCGAAGTCGAACTGCTGGCCTCGGTCGTGCCGTTGATCTCCGAGCGTATGGAGACCCTCGGTCAGGCCAGTGGCATGGTGGGCTTCTTGTTCACCGACGAGATCACTATCGATCCCGACGACGCCTCGAAGATCATGGGGCCCGAGGCATTGCAGGTTCTCGCCGCAGCGCAGACGGCGCTGGCAGACATCCTGGAGTGGTCGACCGAGTCCATCGAGGGCGCCCTACGAACCGCACTGCTCGATGGTCTGGGCCTGAAGCCAAAGGTGGCATTCGGCCCGGTTCGCTTGGCGATCACGGGCCGCCGAGTCTCCCCGCCGCTTTTCGAATCGATGGAACTGCTCGGCAAAGAGCGCTCGCTCGCCCGGATCGCTGCGCTCCAGGCCGCATGACTACACTTGTGCGGTCCCATGGGGTATGGGGTAATTGGCAGCCCGACTGGTTCTGGCCCAGTTAGTCTAGGTTCGAGTCCTGGTACCCCAGCGGAGAACGTTCGATCGATTCCCGGGTGACCGGGTGCCAGCGGACGTTCGGCAAGGCCCCGTTGTGTAGCGGCCTAGCACGCCGCCCTCTCAAGGCGGTAGCGCGGGTTCGAATCCCGTCGGGGCTACAAGGGCCCTCCCTGTTGGGAGGGCCCCTTTGCTTTCTTCCTACACTTAGGGAACTGCACGCGCAGATATGGACACCGTCGGACGTAGTCAACTTTCGTGGAGGATCTTGTGGGACTCACCCTTGCCGAGAAGCTCTGGCGGGACCATGTGGTCCGCCAGGCCGACGGGGAACCGGATCTGCTCTACATCGATCTCCACCTTGTGCACGAGGTCACGAGCCCGCAGGCATTCGACGGCTTGCGTGCCGCTGGTCGCCCGGTGCGTCGCCCGGATCTGACGCTCGCCACCGAAGACCACAACATCCCCACCATCGATGTCGATAAGCCCATCGCCGATCCCGTTTCTCGGGCGCAGGTCGAGGCGCTGCGCAAGAACTGCGCTGATTTCGGCGTGCCCTTGTACTCCCTGGGCAATATCGAGCAGGGCATCGTCCATGTCGTGGGGCCGCAGCTAGGACTGACGCAGCCGGGCATGACCATCGTGTGCGGCGATTCGCACACCAGCACCCACGGTGCTTTCGGAGCTCTTGCTTTCGGCATCGGCACCAGTGAGGTGGAGCATGTGCTCGCCACCCAGACACTGCCACTGAAGCCCTTCAAGACGATGGCTATCAACGTCGAAGGCGACCTGCCCGAGGGTGTTTCGGCCAAGGACATCATCTTGGCGGTCATCGCGAAGATAGGCACCGGCGGCGGCCAGGGATACGTCCTGGAGTACCGAGGATCGGCCATCCGCGCCTTGTCGATGGAAGGTCGCATGACGATCTGCAACATGTCGATCGAGGCCGGAGCCCGAGCCGGCATGGTGGCACCAGATGAGACGACCTTCGAATACGTGAAGGGCAAGGAGCACGCGCCTGCGGGCGAGGAGTGGGATGCCGCGTTGGCCTACTGGCGCACGCTGTTCACCGACTCCGATGCCGTGTTCGACGCCGAGGTAACCATCGATGCCTCGACGCTGTCACCTTTCGTCACCTGGGGCACCAACCCGGGACAGGGGCTACCGCTGAGCGCCTCGGTTCCCTCGCCCGAGGACGCCAAGGACGACGTCGATCGTGTTGCCATCGAGCGGGCCTTGGAATACATGGACCTCACCCCCGGCACGCCACTGCGAGATATCTCGATAGATACGGTCTTCATCGGTTCGTGCACCAACGGTCGAATCGAGGATCTGCGCGTTGCGGCGGACATCCTGCGCGGACGCACTATCGCCGACGGACTTCGCCTCTTGGTGGTGCCGGGCTCGGCTCGAGTGCGGCTCCAGGCTGAATCCGAAGGGCTGGACAAGGTCTTCTTGGATGCCGGTGCCGAATGGCGAGGTGCGGGCTGTTCGATGTGTTTGGGCATGAACCCGGACAAGCTCACGCCCGGGGAGCGAAGCGCATCGACCTCCAATCGCAATTTCGAGGGTCGGCAGGGTCCCGGTGGTCGCACTCACCTGGTATCACCGGCGGTGGCCGCCGCGACAGCGGTGACCGGACACCTTTCCTCGCCCGCGGATCTGGACTAGGAGACCTCCATGGAAGCTTTCATCAAGCACACCGG
>CAZQRR010000081.1:0-3926 GCA_964595675.1 uncultured Rubrivirga sp.
CGCCGCTGTGGACCGAGCGAGGAACCACGTACCACTTCGGGGCCTTCGAGTTCCCGTTCGCGGGCTTGAAGCATGCAGCGAAGTCCCGCGGATTCAGTGTCAACGACGCCTTCATGGCGGCAGTGACCGCGGGCGTCGATCGTTATCACGAGCGATACGGTGCCGCGGTCGATGAGCTACGAGTCAACGTTCCCATAAGTCTGCGCGGCGATGCCGGTGATCGAAGTGCACAGGCATCGAACGCCGTTGCCATCGCACGATTCGAGATCCCCGTGCATGGTCTGGACGTCGACGAGCGGATGGCGATGGCGCATGACCTGGTCGACACCTGGCGCGGAGCACCCGCCATGCGCATGGCTGATCCCCTGGCCGATGTGAGTTGGTTCGTACCCGTCCCGGTTCTCGCGCACGCGGCCAAGACTTCCGACATCACCACGAGCAACGTGCCCGGGCCACCGATCCCGCTGTACTTGGCAGGCGCACGGATGGTGGCGGCGTTCCCGTTGGTGGCGACCATCGGCGCTGCGGTGAACGTGACGATGGTTACCTACGACGGCTCGGCCTGCATAGGAATTTCCAGCGACGATCGGTGCGTGGTCGATCACGCTGAACTAGTCGAGGACCTGCGTTGGGGATTCGAGCTCGTGACCGGCGATGTGGTGGGCCCTGCCGACAGGTATTCCAGGGCTGATCGCTAGTCCCAATGATCGGCGCGCCCACGTGTGGCTGACACACCGCCGGGCTAGCGTATCCGTACAGGTGTTCGATGCGGCTGGCGCGTCGAAGCGAGCATGCGGGAGAAGATGACGTGGCTGCGGATCGACGCGTGCTCGGGGTGGACCCGGGTCTCACGCGGTGCGGGGTCGCGGTCATCGACGGCGCGCCCGGCCGCAAGGTGCAGCTGCGCTACATCGGGGTACTGCGCACCGATGCCGATCTGCCCATCGAGTCGCGGCTGGTGGAACTCGAGCGGGGCCTGGAGGCCTTGGTAGCCGAGCACGCCCCGGACGTGGTCGCGGTGGAGCGGGTGTTCAGCCAGCACAACGTCCGCACCGCAATGGCTACCGCACAGGCAGCGGCTGTCGCCCTCCTCGTCGCAGCGCGTCGGGGAATCGACGTGGCCTTGCACACACCGACCGAAGTCAAGGCCGCGGTGACCGGTAACGGTCGGGCCGACAAGTCGCAGGTCACCGCGATGGTCACCCGAGTCCTGGCGCTGTCGGACGCGCCCAAGCCGGCCGATGCCGCTGACGCCGCAGCCATTGCCATCTGCCAGGCCTGGCGCGGCGCGGCGGCATTGCGTTGGGAGAAGGCACGCATCGAGCAGCTGAAGGCGACGGCCCATCGATGATCGATCGGATTCGCGGCACCGTCGTGGCAGTGGGTGCTGACCACCTGTCGGTCGACCTCGGGCCCATCGCACTTCGGGTACTCGTGCCACCTCAGGTGAGTACGAGTGTGCGCCTTGGCGGCGAGGTGCACCTGCACACCGCGATGGTCGTGCGCGAAGACGGCTGGACGCTGTACGGCTTCACCGAAGCCGAGCACTGTCAGGTTTTCGAACAAGTGCAGACGGTCAGCGGTATCGGACCGCGGATCGCGTTGGCTCTGGTGAGCGTTCTGGGCCCAGATGATCTGCGCCGTGCAGTCGAGACCGACGATCTCGCTGCCCTGACCAAGGTTCCGGGGATTGGCAAGAAGGGTGCGCAGCGCATCGTGCTCGAGTTGAAGGATCGACTCGGACCGTCGATCGCTGGTCTGGCCCCTGCGGGTTCTCGGGGCGACGAATCGTGGCGAACCTCGGTGGCCGCCGGCCTCACCTCACTCGGCTGGAACTCGCGGGAGGCCGAGGCGGCGGTGGAGCAACTGGCCGGACGGCTGGGCGAGATGACCGATGTCGATGATCCCGACGTGGGGACGTTGCTCAAAGAGGCACTCCGAAGTCTGGATCGATCGTGAGCGTCTTGGATCCTGGGCAAGACGATGACGATTACGTGGTCGATGGTGCGCTGCGTCCCACGACGCTCGCCGAGTTCGTGGGGCAGGACCGGGTCAAGAGTCAGCTCGGTCTGGTCCTCGAAGCCGCACGCAGGCGCGAGGGGGTGTCCGATCACGTCTTGCTGAGCGGTCCTCCCGGGTTGGGCAAGACCACCCTGGCGGCGATCATCGCCAGCGAACTGTCCGCGCCCATCCGCATGACGTCTGGGCCGGCCCTCCAGCACGCCGGCGATGTGGCAGCGGTGCTGTCGAGTCTGCAAGCAGGTGAAGTGCTGTTCATCGATGAAGTACATCGCACTGCGCGTGCCGCCCAGGAGATGCTGTACGTCGCGATGGAGGACTTTCGCGTTGACGTAGTAGTGGGCAAAGGCCCTGGTGCCACGGCCATTCCGTTGGATATCTCGCCCTTCACCTTGGTCGGAGCCACCACCCGCGCGGGGTTGCTGCCAGGTCCGCTGCGTGATCGCTTCGGCTTCACCGCGCACCTGGACTTCTACGATCCAGTCGATCTGGAGCGAATCGTCCGACGCAGTGCCGGACTGCTCGACGTCACGATCACCGACGAGGGCGGGTCGGAGATAGCCGGTCGCTGCCGCGGCACTCCCCGCATCGCCAACCGCTTGCTTCGTCGCGTTCGAGATTGGGCGCAGGTGCACGGCTCGGGCGTGGTGGATGCGCACGCCGCAATGTCGGCCTTGGAGTTGTACGAGGTCGATGCGGTGGGACTAGATCGCATCGACCGCGCGGTGCTTGAAGCAATCGTTGATCGCTTCGGTGGGGGACCGGTGGGCTTGAGCACCTTGGCGGTGGCCGTCGGCGAGGAACCGGAGACCATCGAGACGGTCGCCGAGCCATTCTTGGTGCGCCTCGGTCTACTGATGCGCACCCCACGCGGACGGGTAGCAACAGCCGCTGGCTGGCAGCACATCGGGCGGAGCGCCCCGGTGGATGCACCCGGACAAGGCGTGCTGCCATGGGCCGATGACCCGACGGACGACGTAGTAGCGGATCTGACAGACGAGCCCTCGGGCAACGGGCCCGCATAAGCAGAGGGGCACCGTCGGAACGAAGGGGAGGCTAGGTACCCTCGTCTCCACCGGAAATCCCGGGGCGCGTGTGCAGCCTGGCACGGGTGGACACAAGAGACTCAGGAGTGATTCGTGGACCTCGTGGCCCTCGCACCCATCCTGCTACTGGTGGTGGCCTTCTACTTCCTGCTCATCCGTCCGCAGAAGATGCGACAGCGACAGCAGGCACAAATGGTGGCCGCGCTCGCTCCGGGGGCCCAGATCATGACCACCGCGGGAATGATGGGGACCATCGCCGTGGTGGCTGACGATGAGATCAGCTTGGAGATTTCCCCGGGCGTATTCGTTCGGATGGTGCCCGCGGCGGTTGCCCGAGTCATCGAGCCGGCACCGGGAGCGATCGCCGATGCGCCGCCGGAAGCTGGAACCGAACAGTCCTGATCCGGCTCCGTCCCGTTTACCTGTTCTCGCCGAAGGAGACCTGTGGCACCACCTGCGACATCCAAGCCCGGGCGATCGCTGATCGCCCTCGTGGTGCTGCTCATCGGCAGTGCGCTGTGGGCCTTCTGGCCCGGAACGGACTCCTCGGTCCGACTGGGATTGGACCTGCAGGGTGGCACCCAGGTGGTCATGGTTCCCCAGCCGGTCGTCGAAGGCACGGAGATCACCGAAGAGCAGTTGGCGCAGTCCGTGGAGATCATCCGGGCGCGCGTGGACGGTCTGGGTGTGGCAGAGGCCGAGGTGACGACCCAGGGTTCGGGTAACTCCGCGGCGATCGTGGTCTCCGTTCCCGGGGTGGGGCAAGACCGCGTTGTGGAGCTCGTGCAGCGCACCGCTTTGTTGAACTTCCGCCCGGTGTGGAATGTGCTCAGCCCGTTCCCTCCGGATGAAACCGATGCA
>CAZQRR010000081.1:4026-8303 GCA_964595675.1 uncultured Rubrivirga sp.
GAGACCGCCGATCAAGGCGGAGCGCGCACTGCGGAGATCGTTCAGGCACCCGAGTACAGCCCTGAGTTCCAGGCTGAGGTCGATGCCCTCAACTGTCTGGACCCGGTGAACCTCGCAGGAGGAACGCCCGATAACCCCGAGCAATGGTTGGGTGCCTGCGACCAAAGCGGTGCGCAGAAGTACGTGATGGAGCCGGCCTTCATCCAGGGCGTGAACGTCACGGACGCCAACGCTGAGTTGACGCAGCAGGGCATCGGCTGGGTCGTGACGTTGGAGTTCGATTCCGAAGGTGCCGGCGCCCTCGCTAATGCCTCGACCGCACTGAGTGCATTGCCCGAGTGTGGAACAGGTGCAACACCGTGTAATGCCTTTGCGATCGTGCTCGACGGTGTAGTCGTCTCGGCTCCGCGCTTCAACGAACCGATCATCGGCGGACAGGCGCAAATCGAGGGCGACTTCAATGCCCAGGAAGCTCGTGACCTTGCGAACGTCCTGAAGTACGGCGCACTGCCGGTCACTCTTGAGGTAGTGGATGTCACGTCCGTCTCGGCAACGGTCGGCGGTGACCAACTACGAGCCGGCATCATCGCAGGTTTGATCGGCCTGGGATTGGTGAGCCTCTACCTGCTGCTGTACTACCGCCTGCTGGGCGTGGTGGCCATCGTCTCCCTGGCTGTGGCAGGAGCGATCCTCTACCTGGCGATCGTGATCTTCTCCAAGACGATCGGATTGACGCTCACGCTTGCGGGCGTGGCCGGTGCGATCGTTGCGGTGGGTATCACCGCAGACTCTTTCATCGTCTACTTCGAACGGATGCGCGACGAACTGCGCGACGGACGTACTCTGCGGCAGGCCTGCGACAGCGGTTGGGTTCGTGCGCGCAGGACCTTGCTCGCAGCTGACTTCGTCACGCTCCTGGCAGCAGTGGTGCTGTACTTCCTGTCGGTGGGCAGCGTCCGAGGGTTCGCGTTCATCTTGGGTCTGACCACTGTCATCGACCTGATCATGGCGTTCTGGTTCACCCATCCGATCGTGGTGCTGCTCGGTCGCACGAAACTGATGCAAGGTGGCTCCAAGCTGACCGGCTTGGATCCAGACCGCATCGGTGGCAACAGCGTGATCGACTCCCTGGCAGGTCAGTCGAGGCGCAAGCGGCGGGACGACTACCGGGACCGCAAGGCCCGTGAGGCTGAAGCACCTGACTCTGAGGGTTCCAGTACCGAGGATCAGGAAGCGGAGGTTCGGTCATGAGTGGATTCGGACAGCGCCTGTACCGAGGTGAGGTGTCCTTCAACTTCATCAGCAAGTGGAAGACCTGGTACGCGATCTCTGCCGTGCTCCTCATCGTCGCGATCGGGGCGCTATTGATCCGCGGCTTGAACCTGGGCATCGAGTTCCGGGGCGGCGCGGACTTCGCTATCCCCAACGCAACATGCTCGGTCGAAGATGCCCGCGCGGTTGCCGAGGCCGAGACCGGCGGACAGACGATCGTCACCGTGGCTGGCTCGGGCACGATGCGGGTGCAGACGATTCCCTTGTCCAGCGCGGAATCCATCGCGTTGTCCGACGTACTCGGTGAGACGTGTGGAGTCTCCGGATCCGACATCACGGTCCAGGTGGTGGGTCCCACCTGGGGTGCCCAGATCTCGACCGCAGCACTGCAGGGCCTGGTTATCTTCCTGGTGCTCGTCACGATCTTCCTATCGATCTACTTCGAATGGCGGATGGCCATCGGTGCTCTCGTGGCACTCGTGCACGATCTCGTGATCACCATCGGTATCTACGCCGCGTTCGGATTGCAGGTCACACCGGCTACCGCCATCGGGGTCCTGACGATCCTTGCGTATTCCCTCTACGACACCGTGGTGGTCTACGACAAGGTCAAGGAGAACACCCGAGGGATTGCCGGCCAGTCGATCATGACCTACGACGAAGCTGCGAACCTGGCGGTTAATCAAACGGTGGTCAGATCCATCAACACTTCGATCACGTCTTTGTTGCCGGTCTTGGCGATCATCGTGGTCGGGGCCGGTCTGCTCGGGGCGGGCACGCTGCTAGACCTTGCGGTGGCATTGGCAATCGGTACGGCCGTGGGAACCTACTCGTCCCTGTTCATCGCTACCCCGGTGCTCGCCCAGCTCAAGAGCCGTCAGCCGGAGATGAAGGCTTTGGCGGCGCGGGTGCAGGCTCGACGCAAGCAGGCCGCGAAGGGAGTGGCGTCGAAGAAGTCCACCGGCGATGGTGAGCCGACGGACGACGACCCCAAGACGGCGGTCACCACGTCTCCGAGCGCTGCTGCATCGCCGGAGCAGTTGCGTGAGTACGCGCGCACGCATACCAGCGAGCGTCAGCAACCCAAACGGCAGCCGCGACGTAAGCGTCGTTGATCTAAGGCCGACGTACACTGATCCTCGACCAGGAGGTGGACATGGCCAAGAACATGCCTGTTGTCACCGAGCCTGGATCGGACACCGGAGGCCTGCGTCATCGATTCGCCCGGTTGGCTGGCCCGCGCTCCAACCACCCCGAGCTCGAGCCCGTCCTGCGCGACCTGCGGCGCTACCACCCCAAGGCCGATACCCGCCTGGTAGCTCGTGCGTACGAGATGGCCGCCTATTTGCACAGGGATCAAAAGCGGCACTCCGGTGAGCCCTACATCACCCACCCGCTTGCCATCACCGAGATCCTGGCGGATCTGGGGATGCCGGGCCCCACGCTGGCGGCCGCCTTATTGCACGACACCGTCGAGGACTGCGGGTACTCCCTGGATGCCCTGCGCGAGGACTTCGGCGACGAAGTGGCCCTCCTCGTCGATGGTGTGACCAAACTCGACAAGGTCACCTACGGCGAAGCATCGGCTGCGGAGACGGTGCGCAAGATGGTCGTGGCGATGGCTCGCGACATTCGTGTGTTGGTCATCAAGCTGGTGGACCGCTTGCACAACATGCGGACATTGCAGTGGCTGCCTGAGGAGAAGCAGCAGAAGAAGGCCAAGGAGACCTTGGAGATCTACGCACCGCTCGCACATCGCCTGGGAATGAACACCATCAAGTGGGAGTTGGAGGATCTGTCCTTCGCAACCATGTATCCGAAGATGTACGAGGAGATCGTCCGACTCGTGGGGGACCGGGCTCCTTCGCGAGAGAAGTATTTGACTCAGGTCATCTCCGACATCGAAGGGCAGTTGAAGTCCAGCCGCATCAAGGCGAGCGTGACCGGACGCCCCAAGCACTACTACTCCGTGTACCAGAAGATGATCGTGCGCGGTCGTGACTTCAACGACATCTACGACCTCGTGGGCGTCCGGATCCTGGTGGAGAGCGTTCGCGATTGCTACGCGGTCCTGGGAACCATCCACGCGAAGTGGAGTCCGGTGCCAGGTCGCTTCAAGGACTTCATCGCGATGCCCAAATTCAATATGTATCAGTCCTTGCACACCACGGTCATAGGCCCCGAGGGCAAGGTGGTCGAGGTGCAAATCCGCACCCACGAGATGCACCAGGCAGCCGAACTCGGAGTGGCGGCCCACTGGAAGTACAAGCAGTCCGACAACGGTCGATCCAGTGCGGACGACTTCGCGTGGCTGCGGCAACTGCTCGACTGGCAGCGAGAAACGGCCGACCCGAGTGAATTCCTGGACTCCCTTCGGTACGACCTCGGGTCCGCGGAGGTGTACGTCTTCACCCCCAAGGGCGACGTCATGGCTCTGCCCTCCGGTGCCACCCCCGTGGACTTCGCCTACTCGGTGCACACCGAGGTGGGTCACCGTTGTGTGGGCGCGCGCGTGAACGGCAAACTCGTCCCGCTTGAGTCCCAGCTGGCGAGCGGCGACGTTATCGAGATCTTCACGTCCAAAGCAGACGGTGCCGGCCCGAGCCGCGATTGGCTGAACTTCGCTGCATCGCCGAGGGCCAAGACCAAGATCAAGGCGTGGTTCTCCAAGGAACGACGCGACGAGGCCATCGACAACGGTAAGGACCACATCGCAAGGGCCATGCGCAAGAAGGGCCTACCCCTGCAGCGACTG
The DNA here is from genome assembly GCA_964595675.1 of uncultured Rubrivirga sp. Taxonomy (GTDB): domain Bacteria; phylum Actinomycetota; class Actinomycetes; order S36-B12; family S36-B12; genus S36-B12. The sequence goes on from CAZQRR010000081.1 coordinate 8,054, forward strand.
ATGACGAATCAGGCGCTCTCGACGATCGCCGCCGACCTGAATCAGGCCGACGTGACCGCCCTGTACGCATCGGTCGGTGAAGGTCGCATCTCTGCGGCCACCATCGTTCAGCGTCTGGTGGATGCCGCCGGGGGAGTCGATGGTGCTGCAGATGATGCTGCCGAGACGATCACCCCGGCACCTGGCAGGCGGGCATCGACCTCGCACGACGTCGGCGTGGTGGTCAAGGGCGCCGACGACCTGTGGGTGA
>CAZQRR010000082.1:0-8280 GCA_964595675.1 uncultured Rubrivirga sp.
ACGTTTCGAAGTCGACGCCAGCGGGTGACGTCAGCAGATCCACTCGATTGGGCGGATGGCCCAACTGCACGACCATGTCGGATTCCAGGAAATCCTCTGCACTTAGGTCAAGGTCACCGAAGCCGAAATCCTCGAGCGCTTTGATTACGGCATCTGAATTCTCTGGCTCGGCCCAAATCCAGATATCGAGGTCTTTCGTCATCCTTGGATGCCCATGAGCAGCCAGAGCCCAGCCCCCAACGATCAGAAATCGAACCTCATGACGAGCGAAGCACTCGAGCAACTCGCGGAAGTCCCGGCTCAGTCTCATCAGTCCAACCCTCGTATTCGCGACGAAGCTCAACGAGGAACTGCAGCCGCTCCTCGACTGGGCGGGTGAGCCAATAGTCAATGTCCGAATCCGAATCGGTCATGGACTTCTTGGTCACCGCTCGGGCGATGGAACCCATACTCATAAGGGTACTCGCTTCCTGCGGTTCCTCCCGATCACGCTGACCGTCGATAACTGCCGGGGGTAAGGCCCAAGACGGACCGAAACTGCCGAGTGAAAGACGCCTGGTCGTAGAACCCGCACTCCGCGGAAATGTCGCCCATGGACATCGTGGTGGTGCTGATCAGGTGCACCGCATGCTCCAGACGAAGTCGCTGAAGGAGCTTTTGCGGAGGGATACCGAGGGTGCGGCGGCAGAGTCGTTCGAGTTGGGTGCTCGATAGCCCGGCTACCTGCGCCATCTCGGCTACGCGCCACCCGTGGTGGATGTCGCGCCGAACCGCGGCGATCACGCTTGCGAGTCCGGCGTGCGCACTGTTCACCTGCGATTGAAGGTCGATGGAAAGCACGGCCACACCGACGACGACGTCCCCATCGCCAAGGAGGCCGTGCAATGCAGCCTTGTTGGTGACGTACCAACCGAGTGATCCGTCCGCTCGCACGATCAGTTCCAACTGCCCGCGCAGCGGTTTGCCGGTCCTGATTACTTCGGCATCCTGGGCGGCGTAGCTATCCGCCATCTCCGCCGGGAAGAAATCGTGCACGCGGTGACCGACGATCCGATCGGCCGCAAGGCCCACGCGGTCGCAGAACCCGTCGTTGACGAACACGTATCGGCCATCCACGCCCTTGGCCGAGGCCATCACCTGCGGGATCCCGGCCACCAATTCGGTGAACGGACGCAGCACCTGATCGGGGATCGGCTTTTGTATTAATTCGACAGCCACGGGCACCACTGTGGCACAAGACAGCAGGCCCGACACCCAGCACGCTTCCACCATGAGCGCCCCCACGGTCGAACCGAGCACCGCCCGCACACTCCCCTCGGACGAGGTCCTGATGGTCAAGGCCGAGGCACGCGCACTGGCGTTGCTCGAGGCGTCGCTGGAGGACACCTCGCGCAAGGAGGCTGCTTCGTCCAAGCGCCTGGCGCGGTTGCTCGCCGACGACGCCGGTCGCGACCTCCTGCTCGACCTCACCGATCAGGTGCTGCGCATCCGCGACGCCAAGCGCTCAGCGAAGCGGTTGCACGACCTCACCGCCGATGGCGTCCCGGCATCGCTCGGTGGCTTCGACCGGCTGGGTCTGGCAACACTCGGCAAGGTTGCTCCTGCTATTCCAGCGATCACCGAGAAGGCAGTCGACTGGCGCATCAGCAAGGACACCGCCGACGTCATTCTCGCCTCCGAGGAACCGACGTTCTCGAAGTACGTGCAGCGCCGCACCTGTGAGGGTTTTCGCATCAACGTGAACGTTCTCGGCGAAGCGATCCTCGGCAACGATGAGGCAGCCGCGCGTTGCGCCAACGTTCTCGATCGCATCACGCGGCCGGACGTCGACTATGTCTCCGTAAAGATTTCCGCGATTTGCGCGAACCTCGACGTCCTCGCCGAAGAGGAATCACTCGCGCGCATCGAAGAGCAGCTCGTCACGCTCTACCGCGCAGCCCGCGATGCGAAGCCGCGCACGTTCGTCAACCTGGACATGGAGGAGTTCCGGGACCTGGAACTCAGCCTGCAATCCTTCATGCGCATCCTCGACCGAACGGAGTTCGACGACCTCGAGGCCGGCATCGTGCTGCAGGCCTACATTCCCGATTCGCATCAAGCCTTGCGCACGCTGATCGACTGGGCGAACGCGCGTTACGCCCGCACCGGCACCGGAATCAAGGTGCGCCTCGTCAAGGGGGCGAACCTCGCGATGGAGGCCGTCGAGGCCGAGTTACACGATTGGCAGCCTGCGCCGTACCCGACCAAAGCGGATGTGGACGCCAGCTACAAGGCGATGCTCGAGTACGCGCTGTTGAACGCAACCCCCAGTGCACTGCGCATCGGTGTTGCCAGTCACAACCTGTTCGAGGTCGCGTGGGCATTGACCCTGCGCGATGAATTGAACGCGCACGACCGACTTGAGATCGAGATGCTCGAGGGCATGGCGCCACCGCAGTCGCGTGCAGTGCGCAACGATGCGGGCTCTCTCCTGCTGTACTCCCCGATCGTCAGCGAGCAGGAGCGCGATGCGTCGATCGCATACCTCTCGCGTCGGCTCGACGAGAACTCATCACCAGAGAACTTCCTTCGGGCGTTGTTCGATATCACGCCAGGCAGCCCGGAATGGATGGAGCAGGCCGAGCGGTTCCGAGCATCGGTCAAGGAGCGTCACACCGTCACCACAGACACGCGTCGAAACCAGGACCGAAGTGTCCCTCACTCGCGCTTCCCGGTGGACGGCTCCTTCGAGAACGTTGCCGATACCGACTTCACTGTCCCCGCCAATCGCGAGTGGCTGCGCCGTCACCTCGACGCCTACCAACCGATCAACCCACCGCTGGTCGAGACGATCGAGGAAGTCGACTCGATCATCGAACGCGCCAAGACCGCGCAAGCCGAGTGGGCCACCACCAACTGGGCAACCCGCCGCACGATCCTGGCCCAGGTAGCCGAGGTCCTCGAAGAGCGTCGCGGCGAAGCCATCGCCGCCGAGGCACACGTGATGGGTAAGACGGTCCGCGAGTCCGATCCGGAGATCAGCGAGGGCATCGACTTCGTCACCTACGCCGCGCACCTCACGCTTCAACACGAGGAATACGAGAAAGCCGGACTGATCTGGCAGCCGTATCCGGTGACCGTGGTGGCCGGTCCGTGGAACTTCCCCTACGCGATCTCGCTCAGCGGCCTGGTGCACGCGATCGCCGCCGGCGGCGCCGCGATCTTGAAGCCCGCTCCCGAGGCCCGCGAGGTGGGCGCACTGCTCATCGACTCGCTGCACCGCGCCGGTGTTCCCGAGGATCTCGTGCAACTCGCCTGCACCCCGGACAACGAGGTCGGCCAGCACCTCATCACGCACCAGGACGTCGACCTCGTCATGCTCACCGGCTCCCTCGAGACCGCGGAGCTGTTCACTTCCTGGAAGCCGACCATTCGGATGAACGCCGAGACCAGCGGCAAGAACGCGATGGTCATCACCGCAGCCGCGGATATCGATCAATCGATCAAAGATCTGGTCAAGAGCGCATTCGGTCACGCCGGACAGAAGTGTTCGGCCGCAAGCCTGGCGATCATCGAGGCCAGCGTTTACGACGATCCGTCGTTCCATGCGCGTCTCGCTGACGCTGTCCGCAGCTTGAAGGTCGGCCCGGCCACGGACCTGTCCACGATCATGGGACCGCTCATCGCACCGCCGCGTGGTCCGCTGCAACGCGCGCTCACCTCACTCGAACCCGGTGAGACCTGGCTAGTCGAACCACAGCAGATCGCCGAGAGCACGTGGACGCCAGGCGTGCGCAAGGACGTGCAGCCCGGCTCGTGGTTCCACCTCACCGAATGCTTCGGACCCGTACTCGGCTTGATGCGCGCAAACAATCTGGCGCACGCCATCGAATTGCAGAATGCACCGACTTACGGACTCACCGGTGGCATCCAGTCACTGGATCCGAAGGAGATCGACTATTGGCGCGAGCACGTGCAGGTCGGTAACGCGTACATCAACCGGCACATCACCGGTGCGATCGTGCGTCGTCAGCCCTTCGGCGGCTGGAAGCGCAGTTCGGTCGGTTCGGGCACCAAGCCCGGCGGTCCCGATCACCTGCACTCCTACGGCACCTGGCGAACTGCCAACTTTTCCCCCGCGAACTGCCAGCTTGCAGACCTCGATTTGCCAATCGCGGACTACCAGCGCGCGTGGGGTGAGTACTTCTCCCTCGAAAACGATCCAACCGGTCTCACCTGCGAGAGCAACGTGCTGCGCTACCGACCAGTTGATCGGGTGATCGTTCGGATCGACAACGACGACTCCCCCGAGGCGAACCTCCTGCGTGCGGCCGCGGAGATCGCCGGTGTTCCGATCGAATTCACCACGCCCCGCCAGGAGTCCGATGAGCAACTTGCAACTCGACTCACAGAGTTCCGTGGCGAGGTTCGACTGCGGCTTCTGACAACGGCCAGTGACGACGTCCTCCGCGCGGCGCACACTGCCGGCATATCCATCGACGATTCCGAAGTCACCGGTTGCGGACGCTTGGATCTCCTGCGCTTCGTCAAAGAACAGTCGATCTCCCGGACGATGCACCGCTACGGGCGCTTGATCAAGAAGTGAGCGCGCCCGGATCGTCGGGAACGTCAGCCGCGCATTCAGAGAGTGCGTCCAGGGGAACGATCGACAGCGCTGCCTGGTTCGTCGCCTTCATGACGACTGGCGCTTTCACACCGTCGTCGTACGCCTGTAACCAGCGCCCCGCGCACACACCCCAACGGTCACCGGGCTTCAACCCCGGGAATCCATACTGCGGAAGCGGCGTGGACAAATCGTTGCCGACGGACTTCTGGTGTTCTAGGAACTCAGCAGTCACCACGGTGCAGACGGTATGTGATCCAAGGTCGTCCGGTCCGGTGTTGCAGTAACCATCGCGGTAGAAGCCGGTGAGCGGCTCGATGCTGCAGACCTCGAGGGGCTCTCCGAACACGTTGCTCTGCTCCATGCCACCACGATAGGGATGGAACCCCGCCCTCGCCACAGCCGTCCGATGGCTATGCGGCGAGCGATGTCTGGACTGGCATTGGTCGTGGCAGTCCTCTTGGTGGTCGCTTCGCCCGCGCTGGCGAACACCTCACTCACCACGCAGGCATCACAGATTCGAGCGAGCGTGGTGGAACTCTCGCAAGACTACGAGCGGCAATTCGGTCCCCGTGTCTCCTCCGGCGAACGTAGCGAGCTGCGCGAGATGACCCGCGATGCACGCCGCGAGATGAACACCCTGAATCGCCTCGTTCGCAAGGCCGAACGAAGCCAGGCACGACGTGACTGGCGTACTGCCCGCAGTCATTACGACGCGATCCGCGCCACCGGAGACGCTCGACTGAATGAAGCGCAGGAAATCCTCGCCCCCCACATGTCGTTCTCCGAACAACTGCGCGCATGGGCCACAGCACGCGAGGTGCTGCAGGATCTCGACTCCCTAGGCTCCGAGCTCACCCGGCGCGCTGGCTAGACTTCGAACCTGCAATGCATGCATGCGGGTGTAGTTCAATGGCAGAACATCAGCTTCCCAAGCTGACAGCGCGGGTTCGATTCCCGTCACCCGCTCCAGTTCGACACCATTCCCACGAGATGAGCTTCATTCCCTTCTTCGATGTGTGCTGTGGCCCGTAACTGCTCCCTTCCTCTGGCACGACAATGGCACGCTCAGGGGGAGATGACGCGGGAGGGAATCGAGACCTACTATCCCTGGGTGCTCGCGAACTTCAGCACCCGTCCGCACACGCGCGATTCCGTGTCACGACTGATCGCGAGCCTTACCACTGCGGGCCTGCTGGCCGTCGCGATCGGGGTTTCCACCGCCCCGCCAGCTGCCGCGACGCCGGGCCAGGCCACGTTCGCCGCCACTGGCGCGGCACAGACGTGGAACATCCCGAGCGGTGTGCTGAGTGCCTACATCACCCTCGAGGGAGGGACGGGCGGCTCTGACGGAAGCGGCAACACCTTCAACGCCGCAGCAGCTCGCCTCGCTGGAACGCTGACGTGGCCCAGCGGTACGACGCAGTTAGGCGTATACGTGGGAGGTACTGGTGGCCAAGCCACCAGTAAGGACAGTCCCGGAGCCGGCGGGTGGAACGGTGGCCTTGCGGGCGGAACGGCCAGCGAAACGGCTTTCGCCGGTGGCGGTGGCGGAGGTGCCACCGACATTCGCGTCGGCGGGAGCGATGTGTCCAATCGCGTGATGGTTGCAGCCGGTGGAGGCGGGGCCGGCGGATCCTTGCAGGTTTCAGTGCTGCCCTTCGGTGGCGCTGGTGGAGTCGGTGGCAACGGAGCGGCGACCAACGGCGTCTGGCCCGGCAATGTGGGTGCCACGCCAGTTGATGGAAGCAACCCCGGCAGCGGTGGTGCCGGGGGCCAACTGTCCACCGGTAACGGTTCGGCGGGCGGAAATGCTGGAGACCTCACGGGCAATGGCGGTGGTGGTGGGGGCGGCGGCGGATGGTTCGGAGGGGCAGGCGGGCAGGCAGGGCAAGGCGACTTCCTCGGCGTCGCGGGCGCTGGCGGTGGTGGTGGCGGCGGTGCGTCCTATGCGAATCCCGACCTCGTGACGAACGCCAGCGCGAGCCCCGCCTTCGAAGTATTCGCGGCGAGCGCGCGAGTGCAGTGGGTGGACATAACTTCGACTTCGCTGCCCACACTGAGCGTCGGAACACCCGTCAATCAAGGACTGTCTGCCAGCTTCCCGAACGATGCGGTGACCCTTCAGTGGTCCGTGGTGTCAGGTGCGCTGCCCGCAGGGCTGTCGCTCAATCCGGGTGGCGTATTGACTGGAACGCCGAGCGCGGCCGGGGCCTATGACGTGACGGTCAACGTAGCGGCCGGCCCGGATGCCCTCGCTACCTCCCAAGTCCGCTACACCGGTTCCGTGCGAGGAGTGCCTACTCCACCGCTAGACGTGCAAGCCACATCCGCCTTCGAGTCGGTCGTCGTCGAGTGGAACGCACCGACCAGCGACAGCGGATCGGCGATCACCGGTTACGCCGTCCAGTACAGCGCGAACAGCGGCAGCACATGGACCGATGCCACGGCGAACACCGGTTCGACGGCGACGACGTACACGGTGAGTGGTCTCACCGTGGCGCAGCCTTACATCTTCAGAGTTTCGGCGATCAATTCCGTCGGTGCCAGCAACTGGTCGGGCACCTCTCCCCCGGTGACACCCGAGATCGACCCACAGGCCCCCGTCGAATTGCGCGGTACGCCAGGAAACACGCAAGTCGCTCTCACGTGGGGCGCGCCGAGCAGTTTCGGCTCGGGCACACTGACCGGTTACACGATCCAGGCGCTCGGCGGTGACTACGACGCATGGACCACACTCGCAACGACGAGCGGCTCGGGAACGACGTTCACCGCGAGTTCACTAGCGAACGGGACCGGCTACGAGTTTCGCGTGGCCGCGGTAACAAACGTCGGTACAGGCCCCTACTCCAAGTCCAGTGGCACACTCGTTCCCTTCACTGTTCCCGGTGCACCGACCGGTCTGGTCGCGACCGCCGGTGACGGATCGGCGTCCCTGTCATGGTCGGCGCCGAGCGCGCAAAACGGAAGGGGGATCACCGGGTATCGAATCGAGGTTTCGACGGGTGGCGGATGGAGTGTGACGACAAGCAACACCGGTACCGCCAGAACCACCGCCACCGTCTCGGGACTTTCGAATGGAACGTCTTACCGATTTCGAGTGTCGGCCATCAACGCGGCCGGAGTTGGAGATCCGTCATCGGCATCCAATGTCGTGGTGCCGTCGGGTGGCGGCGGTGGCTCGAGTGGTGGAGACGATCCCGCACCCGCATCCAATCCCACCGTGACACCGACCCTGCCGCCCGCGCCTGAAACGACTCCCCACACGACACCTGGCGTCGTGGACATTCCCCAGCCGACCGTCATCATCCCCGGCTTGATTCTGGTGCCTCCTGGCTCGGACATCCCCGTGAGGACGCTCCCAGTCCGAAGCACACCCGCTCGCACTCTCACCGATGCGCCGCGCGTGAGCGTTCGCCGGAACGTGGCCTTCGCTTTGCGAGTTCACCACCTGCCGGCCGAGCGCACATTCCGGGTGTTCGTCGCTCGCGGTGATACACCTCCACTTCGCTGGAAAGCCGTCGGAGTCACCAAGACCGGCCCTGGCGGTCGCGCGATTCTGCCGGCAATGCTCAGCACCCGTGATGGCGTGATCGGCGTGCGGCTCACATCAGGACGACTCGAGCGCTATCTGGACGTGCGCGTGCGTCGGTGAAAATGACGGGTGCACAGGGGTG
>CAZQRR010000083.1:0-8200 GCA_964595675.1 uncultured Rubrivirga sp.
GACGCCGAGCGTTTCCTGGCGGACCAGGGAGCCTGACGCCGAGCGTTTCCTGGCGGCTCAAGAGGACTAGTCCCCCAGCCGCGTAGGCTGTCCAAGCAATTACAGAGGAAATCCAAGGAGAAATTATGGGCGCACCCAAAGACGTAACCGACGCTTCGTTCGCCGACGACGTCTTGATGAGCGACAAGCCGGTCATCGTGGACTTCTGGGCGGAGTGGTGCGGCCCGTGCAAGATGGTCGCTCCGATCCTCACCGAGATCGCTGCGGAGAACGACGGCATCGTCGTGGCGAAGTTGAACGTCGACGAGAACCCGCAGACGGCCGCCTCATACGGCATCACGTCGATCCCGACGATGAACGTCTACCAGGGCGGCCAGGTGGTCAAGACCATCATCGGCGCCAAGCCCAAGGCCGCACTCCTCGCCGACCTGGCCGACTTCCTGTAGCCGCGGTGCTCCGCCTTGGTTCATCCGGGGCGGCCGTGGCGGAGGTGCGCGCACGGCTCGCGCACCTGGGTCTGTGCAGTGACCTTCCCGCAGGAGTCGATCACGACGACGTCACCTTCGACGAGGAACTCGATCGCGCCGTTCGTACGTTCCAGCAGGAGCGTGGGATCACGGTCGACGGAATAGTCGGCCCCGATACGTTCCGGCGCCTCGACGAAGCTCGTTGGCAACTCGGTGACCGCGTGCTGTCGTACGTGCCCGGACACATGATGGTCGGTGACGACGTCACGCAACTGCAGCGCCGGTTGATCGAGTTGGGCTTCAACCCCGGTAGACCCGATGGGATCTTCGGTCCCGACACCGATGCGGCACTTCGCGAATTCCAATCCGGTGTTGGAGTGATCGCCGATGGCACGTGCGGGCCCGACACCTTCCGTGCGTTCGATCGACTTATCCGAACTGTCAGTGGCGGCAACGCCACCGAACTCCGCGAACACCTGCAGCTTGCCCGTCTGCAGACCGGTGTGGCAGACAAGGTGATCGTGATCGATCCGGGCAGCACGGTGGATCCAGGCATCTGCCACGCGATCGCATCGCGTGTGGAGGGTCGCCTTGCGGCTCTGGGCACCCAGGTGCTGCTCACCCGTCCGGCGCACGCAATCGGAACCACCAACGCCACTCCCAGCGACGCCGAGCGCGCCGAGTTCGCGAACACGGTGGGGGCCGATCTTGCGCTGTCGATCCACGTGGATCGCTCCGACAGCCCGTTGCCTAACGGCATCGCAACGTTCTACTACGGCCACGCCCGCGGTGGCGTGCACTCCCACGCCGGCAAGGTGCTCGCCGACCACGTGCAGCACGAACTGCTCGGTCGTACCGATCGACTCGACTGTCGCACGCACCCACGTACCTGGGATCTGTTGCGGCTCACCCGGATGCCCGCGGTGCGGGTGGAGGTGGGTTACGTCTCGCACCCCGAGGACGCTCGGCGATTGGCCAGCAGCGCATTCCACGACGCGATCGCCGAAGGTCTCGCTGCGGCCGTGACTGGAGTGTGCGCGCCTATTTCTTCTCGGGGTTGAGTCGTTGGGCCGGGATCAGCAAGCGCACCACGAATCCGGCCACGACCCCGATCACCACCAAGGCCACGACCATGAGCAGTTTCCCCATCGCGTGACTCCTTGGGCTAGGAAATCCTTGGGCTAGGTGCAAATGGACGAGACATCCGCAACTGGCACGTGCCCTATCGTAAGTCGCGCCCGCTAGCCAGACCACTCGCCCAGGAGGGAGCCCGGATGAGCATCGAGGGTTCCCGTCTCGATCCGTGGATCGACTCCTACGCCGGTCGCGCCCGCACCCTGTCCGCCTCGGCGATCCGTGCGTTGTTCGCGGTGGCGAGTCGGCCGGAGGTCGTGTCACTGGCTGGCGGTATGCCGTACGTGCAGGCGTTGTCGATGGACCAGATGGCCGATATCGCCGCGAAGGTGATCCGCGATCGCGGTGCGCAGGCGCTGCAGTACGGCTCGGGGCAAGGTGATGTGCGGCTGCGTGAGCAGATCCTCGAGGTGACCGCCGAGGTGGGTGTGCACGCGCACCCCGACGACATCATCGTCACCACGGGCTCGCAGATGGCCCTCGATCTGGTGACCCGCACTTTCTGCGATCCCGGTGATGTGGTGCTCGTCGAATCACCGTCCTACGTTGGGGCGCTCGGGGTGTTCCGTGCCTACGAGTGCGACGTGGTCCACGTGGCGATGGACGACGACGGCCTGATTCCCTCGGCATTGCAGGAGACGATCGACTCCGTGCGAGCAGCCGGCAAACGCATCAAACTCATCTACACGATCCCGTCGTTCCATAATCCCGCGGGCGTCACGCAATCACCCGAGCGTCGCCGCGAGATCCTGCGCATCGGGCAGGAGGCCGGCATCGCGATCCTGGAAGACGATCCGTACGGCTTGCTCGGCTTCGAGGGTGAACCACCGCGAGCACTGCGCGCCGACGACGAAGAAGGTGTGATCTACCTCGGTTCTTTCTCCAAGACGATCGCATCGGGGTTGCGCGTCGGTTGGGCCATCGCACCGCACGGCGTGCGCGAGAAGCTCGTGCTTGCAGCCGAAGCGGCAACGTTGTGTCCGTCGAACTACGCACAATTGACCGTCTCGGAGTACCTAGCCACACAGCCGTGGCGCGAGCAGATCAAGTCCTTCCAGGAGGTGTACCGCGAGCGCCGCGACGCACTGCTGGAGTCCTTGCAGGCGATGATGCCCGAGGGAACGCGATGGACGATCCCCGCCGGTGGCTTCTACTCCTGGGTCACGCTCCCTGATGGCCTCGATGCCACCGCGATGCTGCCACGCGCGATCGCCGAACTCGTCGCGTACGTTCCCGGCACCGGTTTCTTCGTGGACGGTCAAGGCAGCGCCAATATGCGGCTGTCCTACTGCTATCCCGATCCGGACCGTATCCGCGAGGGGGTTCGTCGGCTCTCCACCGTGGTGGAAACCGAACTCGACATCGCACGCACCTTCGGCACCGCATCGGCCAACTCCTCAACCGCGAGCACCCCGCTGGCCGGCGAATCCGCGACGCCAAGCCCGGACCTCGCGTGAGCACGCCATCGGCTAAGCAGGTCCTGGTCCTCTCCGGGGGTCTGTCCCCCGAACGCGATGTGTCACTGCGCTCAGGTCGTCGTGTCGCCGAGGCGCTGCGGAGCGCACGCCCCGATTGGGAGATCGCCGAAGCGGACGTGGATGCAGGGCTCCTCCCCTACCTCTCCGAGCATCAACCGGACTGCGTGATCCCGCTGCTGCACGGCGCTGCGGGTGAGGACGGCGCGCTGCGCGACGTTTTGGAAACGCTCGACATCCCTTTCGTCGGAAGTAACGCCTCGGCTAGCCGGCTTGCGTTCGACAAGCCCGTGGCGTCGTCATTGCTCTCGAGCACGGGTATCGCCGTTCCGGAATTCGTCGTGCTGCCGCAATCGGTGTTCCGCGAGCTCGGCGCGCCCGCCGTGATGAAGGCGGTTGCCGATCGCATTGGACTCCCCTTGGTGGTGAAGCCGACGCGCGGTGGCAGCGCACTGGGGGTTTCTATCGTGCGCGAGGAGCGTGACCTGCCCGCTGCGATGGTCTCGGCGTTCTCCTACGGAGAGACCGCAATGATCCAACGTTTCATCGATGGCACCGAGGTGGCCGTGGGTGTGATCGACACCGCCGATGGTCCGCGAGCACTACCCGCCGTAGAGATCATCCCCGAGTCGGGGATGTACGACTACCACGCGCGCTACACCGCTGGTAGCACAGAGTTCTTCTGTCCCGCACGATTGAACGACGACGTCACAGCCGCCGCCAGCGACGTAGCCCTCACCGCGCACACCGCACTGGGCCTTACCGATCTGTCCCGCACCGACGTGATCATCGACGCCGAAGGAACCGTGTGGTTCCTGGAAGTGAATGTGGCACCCGGCATGACCGAGACGTCATTGCTGCCGCAAGCGATCGTGGCCGCGGATCTGTCGGTGGGCGATGTGATCGCATCCTTCATCGACTGACCAGCACGTGATTGATCCGCTAGCTATCGGGCAGCGTGGATTCAGGCAGCGTGGATTCGGGTAGCGTGGATTCGGGTAGCGTCGGCACGCGCCACCCGAAGGCGAGAGCACCGAGCCGGATCATCAATGTCACTGTGATGGCGGCGATGAATGCGGGGACAACAGCAAAGCCACTCACCAAGACGAATGTGACGGCCCCGGAGAGTGCGGCGATCGCATAGACCTCCCCGTCGAAGAAGACTGCTACTCGTCTATCGGCCAGCATGTCTCGGATGATCCCACCGCCGACCCCGCTGATAACACCTAGAACTACCGCCGGTCCAGCTGTGAATCCGGCATCCAAAGCGATATCGGTCCCCACCACGGTGAAGGTGGCAAGCCCAATGGCATCGGTGATGGTGAAGAGCCAGCCCATCCACTTCTTGTGTCGACGCCAGGGAAACAGGCGAATCGCACCGAGGACGATCACAACCGCCACCGCAATGAGTGCGACCGTCGGCCAGAAGTCGATCAACCACCGGGGCACCTGCATCATCAAGACATCCCGCAAGGTCCCTCCGCCGATCGCGGTGACTGCCGCTATCGTGCTGAGACCCAACCAGTCCATGCCCGCCCGGGCTCCTGCCAGTGCACCTGACGCAGCGAAAGCCAGGGAGCCGATCGCCGAGGCGATAAGGAGAACGAGAGGGAGGTCGGACATGGGGGTAGGCGTTCGCGACTAGTCGATCAGGTCAGTCGATCAGATCAGTGATCCGCCGGAGGTCCTCGGCATCCGCGAACTCGATCACCAGCGCGCCGCGAGCGTTGCTGCGGGCCAAGCCGGTCACGCTCACCCGGGTATCGAGTTGCTCGGCAACCCGTCCGGACAGTTCGGCCACCAGATCCTCGAGTTCGTCGCTGCGCTTCTTTCGGCTGCGGCTTTTGCGCTCGCGTGTTGTGCCATCCACTTCGCCGAGGGTGATGAGTTCCTCGACTGATCGGACACTGAGTCCCTCGGCGATGATGCGGGTGGCCATGGCGTCCATCTGCTCGGGTGTGGACAAGGACAGCAGTGCGCGGGCGTGCCCGGCGCTGATTACTCCGGCAGCGACCTTCGACTGCACCGCGGTGGGCAACTTGAGTAGACGCAGCGTGTTCGTCACCTGCGGGCGCGAACGGCCGATCCGGCTCGCGAGTTCTTCTTGTGTGCAATCGAAATCGGCGAGCATCTGGGAGTACGCCGCGGCTTCCTCGAGTGGATTCAGGTCCGCGCGGTGCAGGTTCTCCAGTAGCGCATCGCGCAGCATGTCGGAGTCGTCGGTGATGCGGATGATCGCAGGAATGTTCGCAAGCCCCGCTTGCCTACTGGCGCGAAGGCGTCGTTCACCCGCGATGAGTTCGTACGCCATGCCGTCCACGGGTTGCTCGAGTGGGCGCACCACGATCGGCTGGAGTAGTCCGATCTCCTTTATGGAGAACGTCAATTCCGCGAGTGCATCCTCATCGAAAACACTGCGTGGTTGCTGGGGATTCGGGCGCACCGAATCGATCTCGATCTCCGCGTAGCTGGCTACATCAGCAGCGACGGGTGCTGCTGCCTTCGGCGCCGCCTTACTTGGTGCTTCCTTCGCGGGTGCTTCCTTCGCCGGTGCAGGTGCTTGCGGTGTCCCTGCAGTGGGGATGAGCGCACCGAGTCCTTTGCCGAGTCCTCGCTTGGCCATCTACTCCTCCGATCCTGAAGTCTTGGTGGCGGTTTCGTTAGCAGCAGGGCTGCCGATCGCGTCGAGTTGTTCAGCAACCTCGCGGTAGGCGATCGCGCCGGAGCTCGAGGGGTCGTAGGTGATCACGGTCTGCGCATGCGATGGTGCTTCGGATACGCGCACCGCGCGTGGGACCACGGTGTCGAGAACCCGCGCACCGAAGTGGGTGCGGACTTCGTGCACCACCTGGGATGCAAGTCGCGTTCTGCCGTCGTACATCGTCAGCACGATCGCGCTCACATGCAGTTCCGGGTTCAAGTGTCCGGAAACCATGTCCACCGTGCGTAGCAATTGGGACAGTCCTTCGAGGGCGTAGTACTCGCACTGGATGGGCAGCAGCACCTCGCGGGCGGCAACCAGTCCGTTCAACGTGAGCAGACCCAGGCTCGGTGGACAGTCGACGAGCACGTAGTCCACGGGTGTTCCGACCGCTGCCTGCTGTTCCACGTAGGCATCGATCGCCCGGCGAAGCCGGTACTCGCGGCCCTCGCCGGCCACCAACTCGATCTCGGCGCCGGCCAGGTCGATCGTCGCGGGAGCCCCGAGTAGTCCGGGAATATCATTACATTCTTGGACAATATCTGACAAAGGGGTTGAATCGGTCAAGACGTCGTACACGTCCGGGGTCCCCTCACCGTGCTCGATGCCGAGCGCCGTGGAGGCGTTGCCTTGGGGATCCAGGTCGACCACCAGTACCCGCCTGCCGAGCATCGCCAGCGCAGCAGCGACATTCACGGTGGTGGTGGTCTTGCCGACCCCACCCTTTTGGTTCGCGACGGTCAAGATTCGGGTCACGCCTGGGGACCTTCACCTGCGGTGGGCCACCCTAGGCCGCTGGGTCGACCGGGTTCATGGGGCCTTGCGACCCATGTTTCCCGTGAAACATCGGTGGGCCAACCGAGGCCGCTTTCCTTGATGGATGGGGGTTTGGGACGGGGGTGGGGGAGGCTCACGGGCGTCATTGTGCCCTAGGTGGTGCCACGGTTCGATGGGCCACCACCACGGTGGTGGGCGGGTCGACTATCCCTTGGCCCACCTGTGTTATCGAGACTTCCAACAATCCCAGTTCCGCCAGTTCGGCGCGGTCCCGCTCCACTTCCTCGGCCGCGGACTCGCCCTTGAGGGCGACGAGGCGCCCGTCTTCGGCGAGCAACGGAGCACCCCAACCAGCCAGCGTGCCCAGGGGAGCCACCGCGCGGGCGGTCACTACGTCCATCCGGCCCTGCGCTCCGGCCACCGATTCCGCGCGGTCCCGGACGACCTGCACCCGGTCGGTGAGTTCGAGCTCCACCACACACTCGGTCAAGAAGTTGACCCGGCGCAACAGGGATTCGATCAGCACCACTTGTAAGTCAGGCCGAACCAGTGCCCACACCACGCCGGGTAAGCCCGCGCCGGATCCGATGTCCGCGACCTGGGCACCGGGCGCGATGAGACCAGCCTGCGGATCGGCCACCACCGCGCAGTTGAGTATGTGTCGGTCCCACATTCGGGGCGCTTCCCGTGGGCCAAGCAGGCCGCGCTCGATCCCGGGACCGACCAGGATCTCCACGTACCGGCTCAGCCCAGGGGCTGCCGGCTGCATCCAACCCGGCAGGGTCGGGGGAGTCGGGTCCCCCGATGTTTCACGTGGAACCATCTAGGCGGAAACCATCTACGAGATTCGGATGACGACCCTGCGCTCGGGCTCCTCGCCCGTGGACTCACTCACCAGCCCTGCCGCGGCCACGGCGTCGTGCACCACCTTGCGCTCGAAGGGGTTCATCGGCGCCATGGTTACCGGTGCCGCAGTGCGCTGGGCCTCGGCGATCGCGGCCTTGGCGCTCTCCTCCAATTCGGCCTTCTGGGCGGCTCGGAAACCTGCGATGTCCACCATCAGCCGGGACCGCTCGCCGGTCTCCCGGGCCGCCGCCAAGCGGGTGAGTTCCTGCAGCGCGTTCAGTACCTCCCCGTCGTCGCCCACCAGGTGCTTCAGGTCGCCCTGGTTGACCTCGATGACCGAGACATGGGTTCGCTCGCCCTCCATGTCGATGTCGATGTCGCCATCGGCGTCGATAATGTCCAAAAGACCCTCGAGGTAGTCGGCGGCGGCCTCGCCCTCCGTCTCGGCGGACACCGCGGTTGCCGTTGTCTCCTCGTTCTCTATCTCGCTCACGTCGTTCATCTCCAGTCCAGCGGCTCGTCGGCCGCTACTTCTTCTTGCGCTTACTGCGCGGGGCCTTCTTCGGCTGCACGCGGTTTACCGACGGGGCGTCGGGAACCTCCTCGGGTTCCTCCGCTACCGCCACACCGCTTTTGCGTGCCGCTTTCCGCGCCGCCTTCTCCTTCTTGCGCGCTTCGTGCGCCTCGAAGGCGGGAGTGCCCGGCTGCGGGTTGTTTCGAATCACGTAGAACTGCTGACCCATCGACCACAGGTTCGTGGTGAACCAGTAGATGAGCACGCCGATCGGGAAGTTGATGCC
>CAZQRR010000084.1:0-8186 GCA_964595675.1 uncultured Rubrivirga sp.
TCCTCCAGGGGGAGCCCCGTGCGCCAGATGATTCCCAGGCCGTCGCCGGTGAGGGGGTGCGCGTTGGAGGTGGTCTTCCAGACCTTGCCGTAGCCGCCGGTGGCGAACACGATGGACTTGGCCTGGAAAAGGTGAATCTCACCGGTGGCGAGTTCGTAAGCCACGACGCCAGCGGCCACCGGCTCACCGGACTCTTCGTTCAGGAGCAGATCAAGGACGTAGAACTCGTTGAAGAACTCCACGCCAGCCTTGATGCAGTTTTGGTACAGCGTTTGCAGGATCATGTGACCGGTGCGATCAGCGGCGTAGCAGGATCGACGGACTGCTGCCTCTCCGTGGTTACGGGTATGGCCACCGAAGCGTCGTTGGTCGATGCGGCCCTCGGGGGTGCGATTGAAGGGCAGCCCCATCTTCTCCAGATCAAGGACGGCGTCGATGGCCTCCTTGCACATGATCTCCGCGGCGTCCTGATCCACCAGGTAGTCGCCACCCTTGACGGTGTCGAAGGTGTGCCACTCCCAGTTGTCCTCTTCTACGTTCGCCAGCGCAGCGCACATGCCACCTTGGGCCGCACCGGTGTGTGAACGGGTTGGGTAGAGCTTGGTGAGCACGGCCGTGCGGGCGCGACCGCTCGATTCGAGGGCTGCGCGCATACCGGCGCCGCCGGCGCCGACGATGATGACGTCGAAAGTGTGCTTTTGCATCGAGGTGCGCTCCTACAGATAACCGTTGATTTGGCCGATCGAGTTAACCGATGTTGGGATCGAAGGTGAATACGACGAGCGTCCCGAGAAGGATGATGAATCCGGCAGACACGTACAGGATCATCTTCAGCCAAAAGCGAGTCTGATCGCGCTCGGCGTAGTCGTTGATGATCGTGCGCATGCCGTTGGTTCCGTGCAGCATGGCCAGCCACAGCATGGTGAGGTCCCAGACCTGCCAGAACGGGCTGGCCCAGCGTCCGGCCACGAACGCGAAGTTGATGCGCTGCACCCCACCGTCGAGGATGTTCATGATGAACAGGTGGCCGAGCACCAAGAACACCAGCACGATGCCGGAGATTCGCATGAACAGCCATGAGTAGAGCTCGAAGTTGCTGCGCTGGGCGTTGCGACGGTTCATGGACCGCCCGCTGAAGGAACGGGGTGCGTCGATGCTCGGTGCGCTCATGGCGTGCTCCCGAACAGTGCCTCGAATGTGTGCATCATCATGTAGTAGGCCCCGGGGATCATCACCACGAGCCACACAGCGGCGATCGCCCAGGTCATCTGCCGCTGGTAGCGAGGCCCCCTGGACCAGAAGTCGACGGCGATGACCCGCAGGCCATTGAGCGCGTGGTAGAGCACGGCACCCACCAGTCCCACTTCGAGGAGCGCGACGATCGGGGTCTTGTAGGTGGCGATGACGAGGTCGTAAGCCTCGGGTGAGACGCGGACCAGTGCGGTGTCGAGGACGTGCACGTAGAGGAAGAAGAAGACGCTCACACCCGTGATGCGGTGCAAGACCCAGGTCCACATGCCCTCGCCGCCGCGGTAGAGCGTGCCGACGGGTGTGGTGGTGGCCACCGGCGTTCCTCCTCCTGGACGGGCTGTGCGATGTCGGTGCTCAGACGCTTTGCGCGCTGCCTGGCACCAGGTCAGCGTAACCCCGTTGAGCGTGACCGGCTCGGCGGGTTGGTGAGGTCGAGAGGTGGCCTCTCTCACACCCATCCCGGCGCTGCCTGCTCCGCATCGGTCCTAAGGTTTCGCCCATGACCGCTGAGAGCGAATCCGGGCTTCCGATCCAGTCCGTCTACGACGCTTCAGCGCTCGATGGCTGGGATCCGGCGACCCAACTCGCCGAGCCGGGCGAGTACCCCTTCACGCGAGGCGTCTACCCCTCCATGTACACCGGTCGGCCCTGGACCATGCGTCAGTACGCGGGCTTCGGTACCGCCCAGGAGTCCAACGAGCGATACAAGCAATTGCTCGCCGCCGGAACCATGGGCCTGTCGGTTGCGTTCGATCTGCCGACCCAGATGGGCTACGACTCCGATCACCCCCTCGCGCACGGTGAAGTGGGCAAGGTGGGTGTGGCCATCGATTCGATCGACGACATGCGGGTCTTGTTCGACGGCATCCCATTGGATCAGGTCACCACGTCGATGACGATCAACTCTCCGGCGGCGATCTTGCTGCTGCTCTATCAATTGGTGGCCGAGGAGCAGGGCATCAGCGCCGATGCCCTGGGCGGAACGATTCAAAACGACGTCCTCAAGGAGTACATCGCGCGTGGCACCTACATCTACCCGCCGGCGCAGAGTCTGAGACTGATCACCGACATCTTCACGTACTGCCGGAATGAGATTCCCAAGTGGAACACCATCTCGATATCGGGTTACCACATGGCGGAGGCGGGGGCCACTCCCGTTCAGGAGATCGCCTTCACGCTCGCTGACGGCATCGAGTACGTACGTGCGGCAGTGGAGTCCGGCCAGGACGTTGACGACTTCGCCCCGCGTCTGGCGTTCTTCTTCGTCTCACGCACTTCCATCCTCGAAGAGGTGGCGAAGTTCCGCGCTGCTCGGCGTATCTGGGCGCGCATCATGAAGGAGCGCTTCGGGGCCAAGAACCCCAAGTCCTGGATGCTGCGCTTCCACACCCAAACGGCTGGGGTTCAGCTCACCGCACAGCAACCGGAGGTGAATCTCGTTCGCGTGGCCATTCAGGGTCTAGCCGCAGTGCTCGGCGGTACGCAGTCATTGCACACGAACTCCTTCGACGAGGCGATCGCCCTTCCAACGGAGAAAGCTGCGCGACTGGCGCTGCGCACCCAGCAGGTGCTCGCCTACGAAACCGACGTCACGAAGACGGTCGACCCATTCGCCGGTTCCTACGTCGTCGAAAGTCTGACCGATGAGATCGAGCAGGCCGCAATGGCCCTCATCGACCAGGTCGAAGACATGGGCGGCGCCGTAGCGGGAATCGAAGAGGGTTTCCAGAAGTCCGAGATCGAGAAGTCCGCCTACCGAGTTGCATTACAGATCGATAGCGGCGAGCGCGTTGTGGTGGGCGTCAACAAGTACACCGTCGATGGCGATGAACACTACGACCCCATGAAGGTCGATCCGTCCATCGAGGCCGAGCAGATCGCTCGCTTGACCAAGCTCAAGGCGGAGCGGGACAACACCGAAGTGTCTCGACTTTTGCAGGTCATCAAGGACACGGCCGCCGGCGACGGCAACCTGCTGTACCCGATGCGCGATGCGCTGAAGGCCCGGGCGACGGTCGGCGAGGTCTCGGATGCCCTGCGCGAGGTCTGGGGCACGTACCAACCCAAGGATGCCTTCTAGTTGGCAGCCACCTAGTTCGCACCGATTGGCAATGTCAAGGTGCGCTGGATGCGTTGTGCGCTGCGAGTGAGCGCTGAATTGATGAGGTCATCGGTCAGGTTCGGACTCTTGCTGAACCGGTGGGCAACGGCGACAGCACCGGTTATCTGCGGCGTGATGACGGGTGCGGCCCGGCAGTGGACTCCGATCGCGTACTCCTCCTCGTCCTTCGCGATCGCTCCCGTGTGATCGATTTGGTTCTGCAGAACTTTGGAATCGGTGACCGTGCGGCGTGTCAGTGAGTGCAAGGGGTGTCGCGACAAGTAGTCGCACCGTTCGTCTTCGCCGAGTGCTCCGAGGATGCATTTGCCGAGTGCCGTGGCGTGGGCGGAATCGTGGATACCCACCCACAGGTCGATCGATGGGGCCTTGGGCGACTCGACGATCTCCACGACGGTGATCTCGCCGTCGGCGTATACGGCCAAGTACACGGGGGCTCGTAACTCGTCCCGCAGCCCGTGCATGGCCGGTCGGGCCCGCGCGAGGGTGGATGCGAGTCGATCCTGCGTGGCGACCTGCGTCAGGCTCGGTCCGAGTACGTAACTGCCGTCGTCGAGGCGTCGCAGGTATCCCTCATGGGTCAAGGTGCGCAGCAGGTGGTACGTGGTGGAAGGAGAGAGTTCTAGATCGCGGGCGAGTTCCTTCGCATGGGCGCGTCCATTTCGCGCACTGACCGCTTCGATCAAGTGCAGGGCCCTTTGCACCGACTGGATGAGGGTCGGTGAGCTGTCGTAGGCGACCATGGCACCTCGCAGGAGTTCCTCGGCATGCTCGAATCCCGGATTCCGTCGACGTTAGTCGGCTTTGCCTGGTCCGTGTGCCGCTATTTGAAATTTTGACGCTTCCCTTGGACGTCGTCGCGGCGCATCCTGACGGAAGTCAGCCTTTTCGAGGCGGGGACTTGTCTAGTTGGAACTCCAGTGAGAAGGAGCGTCATGGTCGACAACGAAACACGGGTGGACTTCTATCGACAAATGGCCCGAATCCGGGCATATGAGGCGGCACTCCAAGCGAATTACCACGCTGACAAGACACCGCAGTGGGACATTGGTGCCGGACTGATACCCGGTGAGATGCACCTCGCGGCCGGGCAGGAACCGGTGGCAGTCGGGTTGTGCGCGAACTTGGTCAAGGACGACGCCATCACCGGCCCGCATCGCCCGCACCACCTGGCACTCGCCAAAGGTGTGGACATGAAGAAGATGACTGCCGAGATCTACGGACGAGACACCGGCTTGTGCCACGGCAAGGGTGGGCACATGCACCTGTTCGACCCCGAACAGCACTTCTCGTGCTCGGGGATCATCGGTCAGGGCATGCCCGTTGCCGTCGGACAGGCGATGGCCTTCAGTCGGCGCGGGACGGATAACGTGGCGGTTGCCGTCGCGGGTGAAGGTGCCGCGAACCAAGGCGCCTTCCACGAAGCACTCAATCTCGCATCCATGTGGAAGCTTCCGGTGATCTTCATCATCGAGGACAACGACTGGGCCATCTCGGTGGCGCGTGACACCGCGACACCCATCAAGGATGGCTCGCTGCGCGGCACGGCGTATGGGATGCCCTCTCAGCGGGTGGAGGGAAATGACGTCGAGGCCATCTACGAGGCGTGCAAGACCGCGGTGGAGCGGGCTCGTGCTGGAGGCGGACCTACGCTGCTGGAAATCCACACCGTTCGTTTGTGGGGCCACTTCGAAGGGGATGCTCAGGCCTATCGCGGTGAGGAACTCAACGAGGCTACCGAGCGCGATCCCTTGCCGGCCTACGAGAAGCGACTGATCTCGGCGGGCATCTTGACCCAAGAGCAGGCCGATCAGATCAAGGCCGAGGTGGCGGCTGAAGTCGACGAGGCGATCGAGTTCGCCAAGTCCAGCCCCGAGCCCAAGCCCGCCGACGCCTACATCCACGTCTTCGCGTGATCGCGCGACCTACGACTTGAAAGGACCTATTCCATGACTGCAACCATCGACGCCGGCACCCGCCGGGTTACCACTGCCAAGGCCATCTCGGAGGCCATCGCCCAGGAAATGCGCCGTGACCCCGAGGTCTTCGTGATGGGCGAGGACGTGGGCCCCTACGGAGGCATCTTCGGATCCACCGGCGGTCTGTTCGAGGAGTTCGGTTCCACGCGCATCATCGACACCCCGATTTCCGAAACAGGGTTCATCGGCGCGGGCATCGGAGCTGCAACCGAGGGAATGCGACCGGTAGTCGAATTGATGTTCGTCGACTTCTTCGGTGTGTGCTTCGACCAGATCTACAACCACATGGCGAAGATCCATTACGAATCCGGCGGCAACGTCAAGGTGCCGATGGTGATCATGACCGCCGTGGGCGGTGGCTACTCCGACGCCGCTCAGCACTCGCAGTGCCTGTGGGCGACGTTCGCCCACATGCCCGGCATGAAGGTCGTGGCACCTTCCAACCCCTACGACGCCAAGGGATTGATGATCTCCGCGATTCGTGATGACAATCCGGTGATCTTCATGTTCCACAAGGGTGTCATGGGTCTGCCGTGGATGGCCAAGAACCCGCGCTCGATCGGCCCGGTGCCGGAGGAGGAGTACACGGTTCCGATCGGCAAGGCGGCGATCGCGCATGAAGGCTCGGACGTGACGGTGGTCAGCGTCTCGATGTCCGTGCAGCACTGCCTGGACGTAGCCGAGGAGCTCGAGGGCACCACAAGCGTGGAGGTCATTGATCTGCGCTCGATCGTTCCGCTCGATCGGGAAGCCATCCTTACGTCGGTTGCCAAGACGGGCCGCTTGGTGATCGTCGATGAGGACTACAAGTCGTTCGGTCTCAGTGGTGAGATCGTCGCGACGATCGCGGACAAGGACCCGAGCATGCTCAAGAAGCCGGTGGAACGCGTGTGCTACCCCGACGTTCCGGTGCCCTATGCACGGGTGTTGGAGTACGAAGCACTTCCGACCCGAGACAAGATCAAGGCGGCGATCGCCAGGGTGACTGCATGAGCGAAACCATCGCGTTCCCTCAGATGTCCAATGACCCGGAGGCCGAAGGGGTGGTTGCAACCTGGTTCGTCCAGACGGGCGAGACCGTCAAGTCCGGCCAGGTCATTGCCGAGGTGATGGTCGACAAGGTCTCGGTCGACATCGAGGCACCCATCGATGGCGTGGTGACGTGCCTGGTGGAGGAAGAGGGCGTGGCGAAGCAAGGGCAGGAAATCGCCCGAATCGACTGATGAGGGCAAAGGGGCCCGCCCGAATCGACTGATGAGGGCAAAGGGGCCCGCCCGAATCGACTGATGCAGTGAGGGCTTAACCTGGAATAACGAGGCAGTTATTCCAGGTTAAGCCCCTTAATCTGGAATAACGAGGTACTGTTTCCTCGTGCCGGTGTTGCTCCCAGTGCCCGCTGCCGGCGCGAGCGTGCGCCCGTGGCGGCAACTTCAGCGGGCGGGGTCTCGCGCGGATCGGATGCTCGAGCAGGTGGAGGTGTGTCTGCCGGCGAGGTTGGCCGATATGCAGTTTGCCGTCCCGGCTGAACTCATCGATTCGTTGGACGATTCTGTTCGAGCGATTTCACTGCTCGATGCAAGCCACGGCCCCTATCTAGGTGCGCTGTCAGGCTTGCTCTTGCGTACGGAGTCCGTTGCATCCTCCAAGATCGAACTGATCGAGGCGAGTGTTGATGATTACGCGCGTGCGGCGCATGGCAGTCGCGCGAATCCCTCAGCAACGGCAATGGTGGCGGCAGCATCGGCAATGGGATCCCTCATGACAGCGGTGAGTTCCGACGGTCTAATCCGATTAGAACAGTTGCTCACGGCGCACTCGGTTCTCATGCGCGATGATGCACTCGAATCCGGTCACGCCGGCGCCTTGCGCACGGTGCAGAACTGGGTCGGTGGCAGCGATTTCTCACCCCGTAATGCAGATTACGTGCCGCCCCCGCCTGACGCAGTCCCCGAACTGATGGTCGATCTGCTTCTTTTCGTCGGGCGCACCGATGTCCCCACGGCACTGCAAGCCGCCATCGCCCATGCCCAGTTCGAACTCATCCACCCGTTCACCGACGGGAACGGCCGGATGGGCCGCGCTCTCATCAATGCTGTGCTGCGGTTTCGTGGGGCCACGCGCAACGTCGTCGTGCCTGCTGCTTCGGCTCTGGTCGCTCGGAGATCCGAGTACTTCGCGGCACTGGGCGCATTCCGACAAGGTGACGCCGGACCCATAGCAACGTTGATGGTGAACGCCCTGTTCACTGCTGCCGAAGAATCGTCGCAAACCGCCCAGCGATTGCGGGAGATACTCGAGAGTTGGCAATACAAACTCGCATCGAAGCGCCAAGCTCGATCCGTTGGGGCTCCCGTTCTTCTTCTGGAGTACCTCTTGGTCAATCCAGTAGTCGATGCAGAACAGGTTCACGATTTCCTTGGCGGAGCACAGAGTCGGACTTACGCGGCGCTCGACCGGCTACTTCAAGCCGGAATCATTGAGCCGCTGACCCAGCGCAAGCGCAATCAGGTGTGGGGGGCGCGGGAGATGCTCGATGAACTCACCGATCTCGATGCCCGGATCCAGACTCGTTCTGCGGCAGCCAACCCATCCGATCGATAGCGTTCGCTTCATGAGTGAAATCGACTGGGACGCGCTGCGCGATGAAGCTGCGAGGGCCCGAGACCACGCCTATGCCCCGTACTCCCAGCACCCGGTCGGTGCCGCGGCGTTGACCGACGACGGCCGCATCGTGTCCGGCTGCAACGTGGAGAACGCATCGATCGGCACCACGCTGTGCGCGGAGTGCGGTCTGGTCAGCGAATTGCTCAAGACGAGTGAGCCGGGCAACCGCTCGA
>CAZQRR010000085.1:0-8150 GCA_964595675.1 uncultured Rubrivirga sp.
ACAGCACGCTCTGCGGTGAGCAGCGGAAGGCGATTGCGCGCGAACCACTTCGCGGTTTCCACCTTGCCGGAGTAGAACGCCTGGTCGCGGTCGCTAGCACCAGCCTCCAGCGCAGCAAGAGCAACTTCCGCCTGGCGGATGAGCAGCCAACCGATGAGCAGGTCACCGCTCATCATCAACAGGCGAGTGGTGTTGAGGCCGACCTTGTAGATCTCCTCCGGGTTGGACTGCGAAGCCATCGCCCACTCACCGAGCTTGCCCACCACTGCCTGGACGTCCTCGAGTGCAACGCCGAGGAGTTCGCGCTCCTTGGCAAGCGCGCCCTTGCCTTCATCACCCTTCACGGTCTCGGTGATCTGCGCCGCAAGGTAGAAGATCGCCTTGAACTGATCGCGCACCATCTTGCGGAAGAAGAAGTCCAGACCCTGGATGGCTGTGGTGCCCTCGTAGAGGGTGTCGATCTTGGCGTCGCGGATGTACTGCTCAAGCGGGTAATCCTGCAGGAAGCCCGAACCACCGAAGGTCTGCAGCGCGACTGCGAGCATCTCGTAACTGCGCTCCGAACCCACACCCTTCACGATCGGCAGGAGCAGATCGTTCATCCGCTCGGCCATGTCCAGGTCCACATCGGTATCACCGGCCTGTCCCATCGCCACCATGTCCTGCCAGTAGGCGGTGTAGGCGACGAGCGCGCGCAGGCCCTCGGCGTAGGACTTCTGCAGCATCAGCGAGCGGCGCACATCAGGGTGGTGCGTGATCGTGACGCGCGGTGCGGTCTTGTCGGTCATCTGCGTGAGGTCAGCACCCTGCACGCGGGTCTTCGCGTACTCGAGTGCGTTGAGGTAACCGGTCGAGAGTGTGGCGATGGCCTTCGTGCCGACCATCATGCGTGCGTACTCGATCACCTTGAACATCTGCGCGATGCCGTCGTGCACCTCACCGAGCAGCCAACCGATCGCCGGCTCCTTCTCACCGAAGGTGAGCTCGCAGGTGGTCGAGGCCTTGAGGCCCATCTTCTTCTCGACGTTGGTCGCGTACACGCCATTGCGCTCGCCGATCTCCCCGGTCTTGGGGTCGACGTGGAACTTCGGCACGATGAACAGACTCAGCCCCTTGGTGCCCGGACCGGCTCCTTCTGGCCGAGCGAGGACCATGTGCACGATGTTGTCGGCCATGTCGTGTTCGGCGGATGTGATGAAGCGCTTGGTGCCTTCGATGCGCCAGGTTCCGTCGCCGTTGTCGAATGCGCGCGTGCGGCCAGCGCCAACGTCGGATCCTGCATCGGGCTCGGTGAGCACCATGGTTGCGCCCCAGCCCTGGTCGATCATGGTGCGAGCGAATTCCTTCTGCTCATCGGTTCCAAGGCCATCGATGACGGCAGCGAAGTTCGGGCCGGACATGTATAGGAACGCGGCCGGGTTTCCTCCGAGCATCAACTCACTCGCAGCCCAACGCAGCGACGGAGGGGCGCCACTGCCACCGAGGTGCTCGGGCAGATCCAGGCGCCACCACTCGGAGTCCATGAGCGCCTTGAAGGACTTCTTGAAGCCCTCCGGCATGGTGACCGTCTTGGCGGCAGGGTCGTAGACCGGAGGGTTGCGGTCGGAGTCGGCGAAGGACTCGGCCAACGGCCCGACGGCGAGCCGGTCCACCTCGTGCAAGATCTCGCGTGCGGTGTCGGCATCCATCTCCGCGAACGGGCCGGTGCCCATGCGCTCACCTGCGCCGAATACCTCGAACAGGTTGAATTCCAGATCGCGGACGTTGCTCTTGTAGTGCGACATCGCACACCTACCCCTCGTCGGACGACGCCTCGGTCGGCAAATCGTCGCTAAGTTACTGACCAGTAACTTAATGATGCACCCGAGTGGCGGTGATTGCAAGAGCAAGCGGGCAGCCGAATTCGAACGGACCCCACCGGATCGCCCTCCAAGTGCCTGCGATCGTTCGATAACCGCCACAATGGGCGCCATGGTGAGCAGCGGATGGGCCGATTCCGTCACGCCCGTCTCGCCCCCGAGCTCCGCCAACCCGAGGGTCCGGACCGTGGCGTACGCGGCCTTGGTCACCGGGGTCTGGTCTGGACTGCTGTGCCTGGTCGTCTACGGACTGGCGGTTCTCCTGCGGGTCCCGATGGACGTTCAGACTGCCGCGGGATTCCAGTCGGTCCCTTGGTTCGCAGTTCTGCTTCTTCCGCTGGTTGCCGCGGAGATCGGGGCTCTTGCTTCCTTACTTCTGCGTGGACGAACCGCCGCCGGTCGCATCGTCTTCTGGGGTGGCACCGTTCTCGCCGTCGCGTCGCTCATTCCCCTCGTCATGCAGCCGGACACCGTGTTGATCTCCACACGCATCTGGCTCGGCACCATGCATGTGATCACCTGGGTGCTCGTGGTTCCGCAGGTCGCGCGCATCATCGGCGACTCCGAGCCCGGCAAGCACGAGGAACGAGAAGTAGTCTACGGATGACCGACATGCTCGATCGTTCGGCGAAGGATCGCTCTTTGCCGGCTGCGCTCATCGTCGCGATGCGACCGAGGCAATGGGCAAAGAACGTCCTCGTCTTCGCGGCTCCGCTTGCTGCGGGTCAGTTGTTCGAACCCGACATCCTCATCCCCAGCCTCGGTGCCTTCGTCGCCTTCTGCTTGATTTCGAGTGCGACGTACCTGATAAACGACGTTCGCGACGTGGAGATCGATCGCAATCACCCGAAGAAGTCGCAGCGGCCGATCGCCGCCGGGCACCTGCCTGCGGGCGTTGCGGTGGTGGCAGCAGTAGTCCTCGCGATTGCCGCAATCGCGCTGTCCTTTGCGATTTCGCTCGCACTCGGCGGGGTAGTTATCGCGTACGCGGTCTTCACCCTCGCCTACTCACTCGCGCTCAAGCATGAGCCGGTCATCGAACTCGCACTCCTCGCAATGGGCTTCCTGCTACGCGCGATTGCCGGTGGTGCTGCATCCGGCCTGCCGATTTCGCAATGGTTCCTGATAGTCGCCGGTTTCGGATCACTGTTCATGGCTGCTGGCAAGCGATATAGCGAACTCGATCGGTTCGCCCGCAACGGGACCTCTGACGAGGCACCCCAGCGCAAGAGCCTCGACGGCTACACGCTCGGCTACCTGCGCTTCGTGTGGGGCGTCGCGGCAGCTGTGACGATCACCGCGTACGCGCTGTGGGCCTTCGACGTAGCTGCAACGCCTTCGAGCTTCCCGTGGGCGGAATGGAGCGTGCTGCCGTTCGTGCTCGCGATCCTGCGCTACGCGGTGAGCGTCGACCGCGGAGACGCCGAGGCGCCGGAAGAGACAGCCCTCGGCGACAAAGTGCTCTTGCTCCTCGGTCTCGCGTGGCTCGTGCTCTTCGGTCTAGGAGCACTGGGCGTATGACGACCGCTTCACCGCTTGTCGGTTCCGAACACGATCGAGTTCTCACCGGGTGGGGGCGGACATCTCCTTCCCGCGCGCATGTGGTCACTCCCACAGCGGCTCTCGACATTCAGGAAGCCGTTAGACGTGCGGGTCCGCGGGGTGTGCTCGCGAGGGGCCTGGGCCGCAGTTACGGCGATGCCGCGCAAAGCGGCGGCGCCAGCGTATTCGACATGACGGCAATGCACGCATTCGACTTGGACATCGAAGCCGGCACGGTCACCGCACTCGCCGGGGCCAGCGTGGACGAGATCCTGCGCGCCATCGTCCCGGCGGGCTATTTCGTTCCGGTGACCGCCGGAACGCGATTCGTGACGGTAGGTGGGGCAATCGCCGCGGATATCCACGGCAAGAACCACCACGTTGAAGGCAGTTTCGGTTCGCATGTGACGCGGATGAGCCTGGTCGATGGCAACGGTGAGTTGCGGGAACTCAGTCCGGAAGACCCGACATCGGCCGACATGTTCTGGGCCACAGTCGGTGGCATGGGGCTGACCGGTGTGATCGTCGATGCCACGTTCCGGTTGATCCCTATCGAGACCTCCCGCATGAGCGTGGACACGCTTCGATGCTCAGACCTCGACGACGTCATGAACCAGATGATCGAAAGAGACGACCAGTACCGCTACTCGGTCGCATGGATCGATTCAGTGGCCCCATCGGGGCGCGGCGTGTTGACCCGCGGCGACCATGCGGTGCGCTCGCAACTGGGTGCCAAGGAGGCAGTGCATCCATTGGACTACTCCACACCGTCCCTTCCTTCAGCGCCGGGGTTCGTGCCGAATGGGCTGCTCAATTCGGCATCGGTTCGGGCCTTCAACGAGGGGTGGTTCCGCAAGCACCCGAAGAAGCGTGACGGTGAACTTCACAGCATCCCGTCTTTCTTCCATCCGCTCGACGGTGTTCGCGATTGGAATCGCATCTACGGACCGCAGGGTTTCCTGCAGTACCAGTTCGTAGTCCCCGACTCTGCCGGGTGGCTCGTCGAGCGAACGCTGAGCAGACTCCGTGACGTCGGCGCTCCGAGTTTCCTGACAGTGCTGAAGCGATTCGGACCTGCGAACCCGGCACCGTTGTCCTTCCCGCAGCCCGGCTGGACGTTGGCCGCCGATGTGCCGGCAGGTAATGACCGCCTGGGACCGGTGCTCGACGAACTCGACGAACTCGTCGCGTCCGAAGGCGGGCGGTTGTATTTGGCGAAGGATTCCCGGCAGTCACCATCGATGCTTGCACGGACCTACCCGCGATTAGCCGAATGGCAGTCGGTGAAAGATCGAATGGATCCCCGTGGTGTGTTCACCTCCGATTTGGGAAGAAGGTTGTCGCTGTGATCGACGCATTGGGTGAGCCGCAAGCCGTTCTCGTGCTCGGTGGATCCAGTGAGATCGCCCGAGCAACGGTCGAGGCGCTGCCACGTGCCCGCCTGCGCCGCGTGGTGCTCGCCGGACGCCCGTCGCCGGCGTTGGACGACGCGGCCACCGCCCTCGGAGCGTCCGGAATCCCCGCGGTGGAAGTGGCTGAGTTCGACGCTACGGCAACGGACGCCCACGGAGCTTTCGTCGACCAAGTCTTCGACAACGGCGATATCGACATCGTGATCTTGGCCTTCGGTGTCCTCGGCGATCAAATGCAGCTGGAGGCCGACCCCACGCAGGCGGTGCACATCGCCACCGTCAACTACACAGGCGCGGTGAGCGTCGGTTTGCACGTTGCACGCCGCCTGCGCGCTCAAGGGCACGGGCATCTGGTGGTCATCTCGAGTGTTGCCGGTGATCGAGCTCGGCGTTCGAATTACGTCTACGGATCCACGAAGGCTGGCTTGGATGCGTTCGCGCAGGGCTTGGGTGATGCACTCGTGGGCTCAGGCGCGTCGGTCCTCGTGGTCCGCCCGGGGATGGTCCGCACCCGCATGAGTGCCGGATTGCCCGAAGCACCCATGACCACCGATCCGGAGGTGGTCGGCAAGACGATCGTCACCGCGCTGCGCAAGGGCAAGCACACGGTGTATGCGCCAGGACCGCTGCGTTTCCTCATGACCGCGGTCAAGACCGTGCCGCGGCCGGTTTTCCGAAAATTGCCCCAATAGCTCCAGTTTCCTCATCGTGATCGGTGGGCGGGTTCGAGACAACCGGGCTGCGAATTGGCTACCGTCGGGCCCATGAGTAGACCAATCACTTTGACTCTCGCTGTGATCCTGCAGTGGATCGCGGCAATCATCAGCATCTTCGCCGCCGTCGGCTTGATCCTCGGCGCTATCGCCACACTCGATAGTGGTGCCCGGGATGAGATCAACAGTGCTCTTGCCAGCGAGGGCATCACGGAAATCTCCGCAGGGGCGATCACCGGTGGCGTCTTCATCGCAGGGCTGGTCGTCGCGGGAATCGCTGTAATCCGCGTCATCGTCGCGTTCTCGCTCGCTCGCGGCCATAACTGGGCGCGCATCCTGATCTCCGTCTTCGCGGTTCTGAGTCTCTTAGGCGGTATCGGATCGCTGTTCAGTGGTCAGTGGCTGACTGCCATCGTGACGATCGTCGTCGAACTCGTCATCTTGTGGCTGCTGTGGAACTCCGCATCCTCGGCCTACATCAAGGTCAAAACCGCCGAACGCGCTCTGGCCGGCTGACACCCGTCGTCTACTTGAAGGGGCACCCTGCGGGGTGCCCCTTCCGTATGCCCCTTCCGTGTGCCTTGAGCGCGCAGGTGAGGAGACTTCTCCCGTGGCCCGCGACCTGCTCATCGGCTTCGGGGTAGGGGCCTTCTCGGGAGCTTTCGGCGTTGGCGGCGGAATCATCCTGGTTCCCGTCCTGGTTGTCTTGCTTCACATGCAGCAGAAGCGAGCCCAGGCCACGAGTCTGGTGATGGTCGTGTTCGCCGCTGCTGCCGGATTCCTCACCTACGCGATCGCTGGTTATGTGGCCTGGATGCCGGCGGGCATCATCCTCATTGGAGGTTTGATCGGATCGCTGCTGGGCAGCAGTGTGGTTCGTCGCACTTCAGACTCCCGACTCCAGATCGGATTTGGGATTCTGCTCCTTGTCGTCGCCGTTCGATTGCTATGGCCCACCGAATCCCTTGAGGTAACGGAGTTACCTGCGGTCACGGTCCCCATCGCACTCGCCTACGTGGCCAGCGGCATCGCTATGGGTGTGCTCTCTGCGCTCTTCGGCATTGGTGGTGGGATCATCCTGATCCCGATCGCGGTGACCTTCTTCGGCTTCTCGCAGCAACTCGCAGCTGGCACGTCACTTGCCGTCATGGCGCCGATCGCGCTGCTAGGTGCCTGGACACAATCGCGTGCGGGCGCCACCGATTGGTCGACGGGACTGCGATTCGGAATCGCCTCGATTCCGGGAGGAATAGCCGGCGCGGCGGTCGCGGTGTCGGTCAGTGGTTCAGCTATCAGAACTGCTTTCGCGATAGTGATGATCGTCGTGGCCCTTCGCATGCTGAGAGACGCGTTGTTGTTGCGACGTGCGTCATAACACACTTCTTTTTTCTCCCGTGAATTCGCGGGATCTGCCAAATGCTCTAGACAGATGGTCTAAAGTTAGTCGGTCATGGATGCGTGGAGTCAAAGTAGCGAAGGGAAACAGCATGCGGAAAAGATCGGCCGGGGTGGCCGTACTAGCTGGAGCGGCACTCGTCACTTCTTCATTGGGGTTTGCGTCGCCTGCCTCAGCGAAGGATGGCACCACAACATTGTCCGCGGGCGACGGCACGGTCGGTGTGAATCAAGTTCTCACTGCCACATACGCATCGAGCACGGCCACAACGTCGTGTGACGACGAGCAGGGTGCTGTGAGTTTCGACTTCCAGATCAGCAATGGTGTGGATCTGGGCACCATCGCCGGGACTTGCACCCCAGTGAGCAATGGCTCCGTGACTCCAGTGGCGACGTGGACGGCCACCATGAACTGGACGCCCACCACCAACGGATCACTCACTGTCACCACCTACGCCTCAAGGCAGCTTCTGGGCGGCACCAACACGGTGGGACAGGCGTCGAAGCGTGTGCGGATCGCGGCAGCCCCACAGCCTGCCGTTCCGTCCAAGCCGCAGAACCTCAAGGTGACCGGTGTTTCGACTAACGCCATCTCCCTCAATTGGAATGCGCCGAGCAACAGCGGGGGCTCACCCATCTCCGGCTACATAGTGAAGTGGACCGGGCCCACGAGCGGGCAGATCACCGTCCAGGCCACGAACGCCAACGTCGGCACGCTCTCGGCAGGATCGGCCTACACCTTCAGTGTCTCTGCCGCTAACGCCCAAGGGTGGAGTGACTGGGTCAGCGTGACTCAGAACACCGCGAACGCACCGACTCCTCCGCCGGTGCAGCAGCAGACGCTCGCCGGTCCTTCATGGACCGGAGGTGGTCCGAAGGTCAAGAGCAACAAATGGAAGACGTTCAACAACACGGCAAACCTCGATACGAATGCTGGCCGTGAGGCTCAGTTGAGTGCGATCAACCGGTCGTCGTCGATCAAGTCCGTGCAGTTCCGCTACAACGGCGACAACGCCCAGGTTAAGGCCACGCTGAAGCCCGGTGCGAAGAGTGGAACCTTCACGCTGCGCGAGTTCTCGCCAGCCCTGCCAGGCTTCACGGCAATGAGCGTTACGCGCACCATCAAGGTCGTCAAGTAGCGACAGCGAATACCGACCAGAGCCGTGTGGGCCCTCGTAAGTCCGAGGGCCCACACGATCGGTGGCAGGGTTCTACTAGGCACGCAAGGC
>CAZQRR010000086.1:0-7961 GCA_964595675.1 uncultured Rubrivirga sp.
TCAGCGTGGATCCCCGAGTCGTGGGTGTGCCATCCACCAAGGGAACACTCACCGCATCCTGATATGGCCTCACCTCGGGTTGTCGTCCTCGATTACGGCAGCGGCAATCTCCGATCAGCTCAGCGCGCGCTGGAGCGAGTGGGGGCGAGCGTCGAGATCTCTGCTGAGCCGCAGAAGGCACTGGAATGCGATGGTTTGGTGGTGCCGGGCGTCGGTGCCTTCGCCGCGTGTATGCAGGGCATAGACGAAGTCGGTGGTGGATCGATCATCGACCGGCGACTAGCCGGCGGCCGCTCGGTGCTCGGTATCTGTGTCGGCATGCAGATTCTCTTCTCCTCGGGAGTCGAGCACGGGCAGACCACTTCGGGATTGGATCACTGGCCCGGTGTTGTGGATCGACTCCAAGCTCCGGTACTTCCGCATATGGGGTGGGACACCGTGACCGTCGCCCAGGGATCGCCGTTGTTTCGGGGAGTCGAGGGCGAGCGCTTCTACTTCGTTCATTCCTACGGCGTCCGCGACTGGTCGTGGCAGGAGGAATCCGGAGGCATACGCAAGCCACCGCTGGTGAGTTGGACCGACTACGGAACGCCGTTCATCGCGGCGATCGAGAACGGTCCACTATCGGCTACGCAGTTCCATCCAGAGAAGTCCGGCGAAGCGGGACTCGTGCTGCTGGAGAACTGGATCGGTGGTCTCGCGCGGGAGTGACCTAGGGTTGGGCCGTGCCTATATCCCAGCGTCCACCCATGTTGGAACTCCTACCCGCCGTCGATGTTGCGGGCGGTCAAGCTGTTCGACTCGTGCAAGGCAAAGCCGGCTCGGAAACCGTCTACGGGAAGCCACTCGATGCCGCGCGCTCCTGGGTGAACCAGGGTGCCACGTGGATACACCTGGTGGATCTGGACGCGGCATTCGGCAAGGGCAGCAACGCCGACGTCATCCGCGAGGTCGTGCACGCGTTGCGAGATCGCGTTCGCATCGAGTTGTCCGGCGGCATCCGCGACGACGAGTCCCTGACCGCTGCGCTGGCTACCGGATGCACGAGGGTGAATCTGGGCACCGCAGCGTTGGAGGACCCCGAGTGGACCGAACGCGTGATCGGCGAGCACGGTGATCGAATCGCAGTCGGTTTGGATGTCAAGGGTCACACCTTGGCCGCGCGTGGTTGGACCACCGAAGGCGGCGACCTGTGGGAAACGCTCGGACGCCTCGATGCTGCCGGCTGTGCGCGCTATGTGGTGACCGACGTCCACAAGGACGGAACCATGAAGGGTCCGAATTTCCATCTCCTGCGCGATGTCTGCAAGGTCACGAAAGCGCCGGTCGTGGCGTCCGGGGGAATCAGCCATCTGGAGGATCTGCACAAACTGGCGGACATGACTTCCGACGGCATCGAAGGAGCCATCATCGGCCGCGCCCTGTATGACGGAGCGTTCACCCTCGCCGAAGCCATCGTGGCGATCGAGGCGCGCTACGACCCCTACGAATGGGGTCCGCCCCGACCATGATGCCGTCATGACTTTGTCCATCAGGGTCATCCCGTGCCTGGACGTCGATGCCGGGCGCGTCGTCAAAGGTGTCAACTTCACCGGGCTGCGCGATGCGGGAGACCCAGTTGAACTCGCTGCTCGCTACGACCGTGAGGGTGCCGACGAGCTCGTCTTCTTGGACATCACGGCGTCGTCGGGGAACCGCGAGACCACGTACGAGGTGGTGCGCAGGACCGCGGAATCGGTCTTCATCCCGCTCACCGTGGGAGGTGGTGTTCGATCGGTCGAGGACTTCGACCGTCTCTTGCGCGCCGGCGCGGACAAGGTCAGTCTCAACACCGCAGCCATCGAGAACCCTTCGCTGCTCTCCGACGCAGCGCGGCGCTTCGGCGCACAGTGCGTGGTCTTGAGCGTCGACGCACGCAGATGCCCACCGGAAACCACTACAGAGAGCGGATTCGAAGTGACCACGCATGGTGGGCGGCGTGGTACCGGTATCGACGCTCTCGCTTGGGCGGTCGCTGGCGTGGAGGCGGGAGCAGGGGAGATCCTGCTGAACTCGATGGATGCCGACGGAACCACCTCGGGTTTCGACACCGAGCTCATCGAACGGACTCGACAGTTGGTGGATGTCCCGTTGATCGCCAGCGGTGGTGCAGGAGCTCCGGGTGACTTTCCGGTGGCGGCACGCGCCGGAGCCGATGCCGTCCTCGCGGCCAGCGTGTTCCACTTCGGTCAGGTCTCGATCGCCGAAGCGAAGGCGGCTCTCGCCGAGTCCGGCTTTCCGATCCGGCGGCACGCCCTGTCCGGGAAAGAAGCCTCACATGTCTGAGTCGCGCACACCTGCCTCGGACGCTGATCTGCTGTCGTTACCGATCGACGAACTGCTCTCACGGGTGCGGTTCGACGATGCCGGACTGGTTCCGGTCATCGCCCAGCAAGCAGGCAACGGGCGTGTGCTGATGCTGGCTTGGATGGATGAAGCCGCGGTGCGAGCCACGGTGGCCACCAGGCGCGGAACGTACTTCTCGCGAAGTCGCGGACGCCAATGGGTCAAGGGAGAGAGCTCCGGTCATGTTCAAGACGTGATCGAATTGCAGTTGGACTGCGATGGGGATGCACTCTTGATGATCGTGGAGCAGCGCGGCCCGGCATGCCACACTGGCGCGCAGAGTTGCTTCGATACCGGTGGCATCGCGTGAGTGTCGCCCAAGCCGCAACGCTCGAGGATTTCCGGCTCCTGGCCGTTGACCGTCGCGTCGTGCCCGTCACGCGGACCCTTCTGGCCGACGGACTCACGGCCATCGGACTGTTCGAGACCTTGTGCGCTGACCGATCGGGAACCTTTCTGCTCGAGTCGGCGGAAGCGGGCCGAGCGTGGTCACGCTATTCGTTCGTGGGCGTGCGCTCAGCGGCGATGCTGACCGAACGTGACGGCGAGGCGGTTTGGATCGGGAAGGTTCCGGTCGGCCTGCCGACGAGCGGTTCCGCGTGGGACGTGTTGCGCGATTCGGTTGCTGCTCTGCAGACGCCCGCACCTTCACGTGCACCCTCACCCGAAGGTCAGGCCGATGGTGGGCCACGCTTCATCAGCGGTTTCGTCGGCGCTTTGGCTTACGACGTAGTGCGTCGCTTCGAGGACCTTCCTGATGACAATCCCTCCGCCCTGCAGATTCCCGAACTCGCGTTCTTGCTGGCCACGGATATGGCGGTCCTCGATCATTTCCGTGGAACGGTCACGTTGATCGCTACGGCGATCAATTTCGACGCCAGCGACGAACGGGTGGACGAGGCCTGGTGGGATGCGTGCGCCCGCCTGGATGCGATGGAGAGCTCCCTTGCGAATGCATCGCGGATCGCGGTGTCCCACGTCGATCCAGGAGTCTCCGGCGATATTCGGGCTCACACCGTCGACTCCGATTACCGGCAGTCGGTCGAGGTGGCCAAGGAGTACATCCGAGCGGGAGACGCATTCCAAATCGTCTTGTCGCAGCGGTATTCGCTCCCGGTTACGGCGAGTTCCTTGGACGTATACCGAGTTCTGCGGTCATCGAACCCCAGTCCCTACATGTACCTCATCCGGATTCCCGATTCGGGTCAGGGTGACTCGCTGTCCGAGGCAAGTGCCTTCGACATCGTGGGTTCGTCTCCGGAGGCGCTCGTCACTGTCGACGACGGTCGGTGCACTCTCCACCCCATCGCCGGCACCCGGCGGCGTGGTCGGGATGTCCGGGAGGACAAGGAATTGGCCGAGGAACTCTTGGCGGATCCCAAGGAAAGGGCCGAGCACGTCATGCTCGTGGATCTAGCGCGCAACGATCTAGGAAGAGTGTGCGAACCTGGGTCGGTTGCGGTCGCGGAATTCATGGAAATCGAGCTCTACTCCCACGTGATGCATATCGTCTCGACGGTGACCGGGCAGTTGGCACCGCACGCATCGGCGCTGGATGCCCTCCGGGCGACCTTCCCCGCAGGCACGCTCAGTGGTGCGCCGAAGGTCCGCGCGATGGAGATCATCGACGAGTTGGAAGACACCAGGCGAGGCCTGTATGGCGGGGTCGTGGGATACGTCGACTTCTCCGGAAACCTCGACATGGCGATAGCTATTCGAACGGCGGTCATTCAAGGCGGGATGGCGCACGTGCAAGCGGGCGCTGGCATCGTCGCCGACTCGGATCCGGAGTCCGAAGCCCACGAGTGTGCGAATAAGGCCGGCGCAGTGCTCTCCGCGATCGCTATGGCCGAAACCCTTCGATCGGTGGGGTCGACTCCGCATGACCATGGCTGAGAGTTCGCCTCCGTCGGGCTCGTCGACTAAGCGGCAGTACGTGCTGACACTCCTGGTCATCGCTGGTGCCTCGGCGCTCGCCTGGTGGGCCACCGCATCCACGTGGGCGATCGCCGAAGAAGCACTCTTGGGTGATGGGAGCGGGCAGTTCGCTTCGGCGGTATCGCAGGTTCCTTTGAGCGCTGCGGCAATCGCCCCGGCAGCCGCGGCGATGCCGATCCTCGGATTCGCTGGCCTGGCCGGCGTCCTGGGTTCGCGGGGCTTGGTGCGCAGATTCGTCGGACTGGTCATTGTCGGTGCCGGAGTAGTTCTGGTGTGGTCCGGACTAGATGCGTTGACGTCGGTGAAGGTTCAAGGAGCGGCTCCGGGTGGTGGGGAGATCGTCACCGTTGCCCAGGGTTACATCTTCTTGACCCTCATCACGGGTGTGGTGCTGACTCTGGCCGGTATCGCCACGGCGGTATTCGGTGCGTCGTGGCCCTCCCTGGGCTCGAACTACGAGCGCGCCGACAGCCGTCCACGAGATGCGTGGGAGGCGATGGATGCGGGCCTTGACCCCACGCAGGTACCGGAAGCAGATGGGGTTGCCGGCGAGTCGAAACGCTCGCAACGGGGTTCAGGCGACGACGTCGGTGGCCCGATCAGTTCGTGACGGCATTCGTGATTGGATAGAGGAATGACGGCATCCGATCCGAGTCACTCGGCTCCCATGAGCTACACGAATTCCCACGACGATCACGCACACGACGATCACGCACACGACGATCACGGCTCCACACCGGCGGCCTGGACTGCCGTCGCAATCATCACGCTGGCTTTCGCTGTCGGAACGCTGGCCGTCGTCCTGGCCAACTGGCCCTTGTTCTGGGTCGGGGTCGGACTCGTGGTGGTCGGCGCGATCGTGGGTCGGGTGATGCAGGCGCTCGGACTGGGCAAGCGGGCTGAGCCGACCGTCCATCAGGAGACGTCTCCTTAACGGAACCCTCCTTGACAGAACCCGAACAGTGCAGGGCCTGATTCGTGATCGGGCTTCTGCCACCCTTGGATCATGACCGAGCGCGGTCTCGTTCTCGTCGTCGAGGACGAGAAACCCATATCCGACCTCTTGCGGCTCTATTTGTCACGAGAGGGATACGGCGTTCACACCGAATTCGATGGGCTCGCAGGCCTCATCGCCGCCCGGACCAAGCACCCGGTGGCTGTCATCTTGGATGTCGGATTGCCGGGGATGGATGGCACCGAGGTGTGTCGGACTTTGCGCGCCGAGGACAACTGGGTGCCGGTGATCTTCTGCACCGCTCGAGATGACGAAGTCGATCGTGTGCTCGGCCTGGAACTGGGCGCTGACGACTACGTCACCAAGCCCTTCAGTCCAAGGGAGGTCGTTGCTCGAGTGAAGTCGCTCGTGCGCCGATCGGCAGTTGCTCGCCGAGAGAACGCGACGTTGAGCATCGGTTCGGTGCAGGTGGACGGCATCAAGCGTCGGGTTACCGTCGACGGAACCGACGTTGCCCTGACGGCCACTGAATTCGACCTTCTTTCGCATTTGATGTCCGAGCCGGGTCGCGTCTTCAGTCGAGATCAATTGCTGTCGGAAGTGTGGGGGTACGCCTCCTCCGTGGGCACGCGCACGGTAGACGTCCACGTTGCGCAATTGCGATCGAAACTAGGGGAGGCGAGTCCCATTCGAACGGTTCGGGGCGTGGGCTATTCGGCGGAAGGTTCCCCGTGACCGACCCGGCCACGAGGCGACTGGGGATCACGACCCAGACCATGCTGCTGGTCACCGCCATCGCGACGATCGCAATTCTCGTCGCAGGACTGGCCGCGTATCCGTTCGTGCGCGCGGCTGCCGAGAGTCAGGCGCAGGGTGAGTTGGCGAGTCTGGCGGATGTCACCGCGGCGTATGCCGACCGCAGGATCGACGTCCGGGAGCGATTCCTGCCACGACCGCTGGCTCGCATCCTGGGACGTGAGGAGATCTCGGGGTACGTGGTGGGGTTCGGAGCCACCGAGGTTCCGGAGGTTCCGCAGGACATGGTGTCAAGGGCCCTGGCCGGGGATTCGGTGTCCGAGCGCGCGAGGACCGATTCCGGGGCGACGATCCTGATCGAAGGTCGCCCCATCCAGCAAGGTGCCGTCCTCCTCGTTCAGCCGCTCACCGCGGCTAGTGCTGCCACCGAAGTTTTCGTCGTCCGCATCGTCGGTGCGCTGCTTCTAGGTTTGCTGATCGCCGTGGCCATCGGATTCGTCGTTGCCCGGCGGATGTCCCGCCCCCTTCGAGCCGCTCAGACCGTGGCCCACCGAATGGCCGCGGGTTCGCGTGAGGAGAAGTTGCCCAGCCAAGGTCCAGCCGAGGTGGCCGATATCGCCGAGGCACTCAATGCACTGAACGCAGCACTCATCGTCTCCGAGCGCCGACAACGTGAATTCCTGCTGTCCGTTTCCCACGAATTGCGTACGCCCCTGACGGCCGTCAGAGGTTATGGGGAAGCGCTGGCCGATGGCCTGGTCTCCGACGCCGACCTGCCCGATATCGGTCGCACCATCGCAGCCGAATCGACGCGGCTGAATCGTCTGGTCAATGATCTGTTGGATCTGGCGCGCATGGGTGCCGTCGACTTCCACGTTTCCGTCTCCGAGATCGACCTCAGCGAACTCGTCCAAGATGCCGGCCGGGTATGGACGGATCGATGCATCCGCGAGGGTGTCGGATTCGCAGTGCGCGGAGTGGATGAACCGACGATGGTCGTTGCCGACGCCATGCGCGTGCGGCAAGTTCTCGACAATCTCTTGGAGAACGCGCTTCGCGTATCGCCCAGGGCCTCCGATATTTCGGTGATCGTCCACCGGAACGGCGATCTGGCCGGAGGTTCCTTCGCGGTCATCGAGGTGAGGGATGCCGGACCGGGCCTCAGCGCCGACGACGTGGCCGTCGCATTCGAACCCGGTGCTCTCCATGAGCGTTATCGGGGTGAGCGCCCTGTTGGAACGGGTCTGGGGTTGGCCCTGGTGGCGCGACTGTGCGAAGCAATGGGTGGTTCGGCCGCAGTGACGAGCGATTCTCGGACCGGCACGTCCTTTTGGGTCCGACTGCCCAGTGCGCAGTCGTAGGGTGATGCGATGGTCGGGCGACAAGAACGCGTTGACTTACAGGGCGATCCACGTACGCACGTGATTGATGCGCGTCCTCGCTCTCGGCGGATGCTGCCGGTGGTTGCCACAGGACTAGGTGCAGTGGTGGGAACCATCTATTTGCGTGCCGTGGATCCGAACGTTCCCGGGCACTATCCGGGGTGCCCGAGCCAGTTCCTGCTGGGCGTGGATTGCCCTGGTTGCGGGGGGATGCGTGGCACGTACGACCTTCTGCACGGGGACCTCGCGGGAATGCTCGATCACAACGTGCTGCTCGCCGTCGCGCTACCTGCATCGGTGTTGGCTTTCGTCGTGTGGGGTTTGCGAAGCTGGACCGGGCGAAGGCCCCACATCGACATCGCCACCCAATCCCGGCGCGCTCGGCTGTGGGTGTGGGTCTTGATCGCCGTCCTTGCATTCGGAGTCGTCAGGAACTTCGTGCCCTATCTCGGCTCGGGCCCGGGATAGAGCCCCAATTGCCGACCAACTCAACGGGCGTACTGTGGCCTCGTGAACGTCCTCGACGACATCGTGGCGGGAGTCCG
>CAZQRR010000087.1:0-7907 GCA_964595675.1 uncultured Rubrivirga sp.
TCGGGCGATTGGCTCAGTGGTAGAGCGCTCGCTTCACACGCGAGAGGTCACTGGTTCGAACCCAGTATCGCCCACCGAAAGTCGAAGTGCCCCACCTCGGATCGCGGTGGGGCACTTCGCTCATTTCGAACGTTCTAGCGCACGCGATAGCGCAGATCGAGGCGGAACGGGTTCCAAGAGTTGGCAACACCTGGTGCCGTTGCCCGCACGTTGCATTGACCGGCGCGCTGCAATTGCAAGGTCACCGCGCCGCTCGCCGGGAAGCGCAATCGGCAATTGCCCCGGCTGTTCTTCAACACTCGCCACTGTATTGCCTGGCCGGCGTTCGTCTGGCCTTGTGCAGGTGTTTCCAGGCGCACCGTACGTCCACGCTGCAGCGTGGATCCTGTCCGAGGTGCCGCGAGAGCGGCCGTCTGCGTGCCCGGCACGATGGAGATGGTGTATCCGATTCTCGCCGGTGCATAACCAGGACCGCCGGGTGAGGCGGCCACCAGGTTGCACTGGCCCGAACCCGTGTCGATGGTGAGCGTGGCTCCGTTGAGATTGCAGGGGCCAGACTCAGTCAATGTCACAGGTGCGCCGGAAAGGGTCGACGTCTGGAACGTGAAGGACGTGCCATTCCCGAGGGTGTAGACGCCATTGGGTGACCACGGTCCGAAGCCGGGCTGGATCAACGTGATCGAGTCGGTTTGTCCTGGACCTGCAGAGATTGCGATCGGTTGTGGCTGGGTGCTGCCCGAGCGCCCATCGTTCGTCGTGTAGCTGGCCCCGAGGTTGGCGTTACCTGCAACCGTCGGCGTCCAGGTGTAGGTAGCCACACCGTTGACGAGCGGAATGGAGGCACTGATCGGTTGGCCGTTCAAAGTGAAGCCGACCGAACCTTGCGAATTGGCTGGGAAAACCGACGCGCTGAGCGAGATCGGAACACCAACCGTTGCCGCGTTCGGCGCGTTGAGAGAGATAGTGCCACCGCTCGGTGTGGACAACACCGTGTCAATGGCCGATGTCGAGGTCAGTGCGTTCGAGTCACCGCTGTACACCGATTGGAACGTGAACGTGCCGTTACTCGGGGGAGTCCATCGGTAGAACGCGAATGACGAGTTGGTGGTTGCACCTGGGGGTGCCTGGGGGTTGATGGTCCCTCCGCTGAAGGACGGAGTGAGGCCCATCGTCGTGATGTTCACGCCCAGACCGGTGTTCAATCGCACGGAGCCGGTAGGCACGATGTTGCTCGTACCAGCAGCGGTCACGAGCACATTGATCACCGTCGGTTGACCTGTGGTCACGGTATTGGGAGCAGAGACCACGGTGACTGTGGGTGTCTGAGTGATGGACATGGCTGCACCAGTGACGATGTCGCAGCCACCGACGCCTCCGGAACCCAGCGTCCACGTCGCGGCGCCGGCACGCGCGGGAATGTAGGTGATCGTGGCGCTGCCATTCACGACGTTGATGTTCTGCTGCGGCTGGGCGACGCCATTGATCGTCGCCACGAACGGTTCGCTGGCGTCGTTACACCGGCCGTCCTGGGTGCCCCCGCTCGACATATTGGTAATGGAGATGGTCTGCGGGACGCCTGCGGGGCCTGAGGCCCAGCCGGAGATCGTGGCCGCGTTCGCGGCCGGGGTCGCCAAGGCGAGGCTTGTGGCGACAGTTGCGCCAGCTACCACACCTGTGAAGGCGCGGCGGGCTGTTCGAGACAGGGGCATTGGTTCTCCGATCGATTGTCTAGGCGTTCGTCGTCAGGGTACCTTCGAACAGGCGTGGAAAGCCGCTACGCGCAGCGTGGTTCGTGGGGAATATGAGTTTCCCGGACCCGGGAATTGACTTGCTTCTGCGGCAGGGAGGGAATCTGGCCCTGGGGTACAGTCGGTCTGCCCTTCGGGCGACCGCCCAGCCCCGTGGTGGCAAGCCATGGTGCCCCACACTTGGTAATCAACGAGGAGATCCGGTGGCCACGACCGCCTTCGATTTGGTGGGCGGCGACAGATCAGTCGTCGGCGCCCGCATCAACGGCGAGATCAAAGACCTGGCGACCGAGGTCACGGAGTCGGATGTGGTCGAGCCTATTTCGGTGGACTCGCCGGAGGGTCTGGCGATCCTGCGGCACTCGAGTGCGCATGTAGCGGCACAGGCGGTGCAGAGGCTATTTCCCGAGGCCAAACTCGGCATCGGACCGCCGATCAAGGACGGCTTCTACTACGAGTTCGACGTCCCCCAACCGTTCACGCCCGAGGACCTAGCAGCGATCGAGAAGGAGATGGTCTCGATCCTGAAGTCTGGGCAGGTATTCCAGCGACGCGTCATCTCCGAGGCCGATGCTGCCAAGGAGTTAGCCAATGAGCCGTACAAACTCCGATTGATCGGCAGTGAGGGTGGCGCGGAAGTCATGGAGGTAGGTGGCGCCGAGCTCACCATCTACGACAACGTCGACCCCAAGTCCGGTGAGGTGTGTTGGAGCGATCTGTGTCGTGGTCCGCACGTGCCGAATACTCGCTACATCCCGCCGAATGCGGTGAAGGTGATGAGGTCGTCGGCGTCGTACTGGCTCGGCGATCAAGCCAATGAGTCCCTGCAGCGGCTGTACGGAACGGCGTGGCCGTCTAAGGACGATCTGAAGGCCCACTTGACATTCCTGGAAGAAGCCGAGAAGCGCGATCATCGCCGCCTCGGTGCCGAACTCGACTTGTTCTCATTCCCCGAGGAGATCGGCTCGGGTCTTGCGGTGTTCCACCCGAAGGGTGGCGTTGTGCGCCGGGTGATGGAGGACTACTCGCGCAAGCGCCATGAAGAGGGTGGCTACGAGTTCGTCAACTCACCTCATATCACCAAGGGTCAGCTGTTCGAGAAGTCCGGGCATCTGGATTGGTACGCCGAAGGTATGTATCCGGCGATGCACCTCGATGCGGAGATCGATGCCGAGGGCAACGTGCGAAGGCAGGGTGCGGATTACTACCTCAAGCCGATGAACTGTCCGATGCACAATCTCATCTTCAGCGCGCGCGGACGTTCCTACCGCGAGTTGCCGCTTCGACTTTTCGAGTTCGGCACCGTCTACCGGTACGAGAAGTCCGGTGTGGTGCAAGGACTCACCCGAGCTCGTGGCTTCACCCAGGACGACGCCCACATCTACTGCACTAAGGAGCAGATGCCCGGTGAACTCGACCGGTTGCTCACCTTCGTC
Organism: uncultured Rubrivirga sp.; assembly: GCA_964595675.1. Taxonomy (GTDB): domain Bacteria; phylum Actinomycetota; class Actinomycetes; order S36-B12; family S36-B12; genus S36-B12. The sequence goes on from CAZQRR010000087.1 coordinate 3,185, forward strand.
TTGGACCTGCTGCGCGACTACGGCCTAACGGACTTCTACCTCGAGTTGTCCACCCGCAACCTGGACAAGTCCGTGGGATCCGACGCCGAATGGACGGAGGCGACCGAGGCTTTGCGGGTGGCCGCCGAGAAGCAGAACCTGGAATTGGTGCTCGATGAAGGAGGTGCGGCGTTCTACGGTCCGAAGATCTCCGTCCAGGCCAAGGACGCGATCGGGCGCACCTGGCAGATGAGCACGATCCAGGTCGACTTCCAGCTGCCGCAACGCTTCGACCTCGAATATCAATCCTCCGATGGCACCCGCGAACGCCCGATAATGATCCACCGGGCACTGTTCGGATCGATCGAACGGTTCTTCGCGGTTCTGTTGGAGCACTACGCGGGTGCATTCCCACCTTGGTTGGCCCCGGTGCAGGTGGTCGGCATTCCCATCACTGACGATCACGTGGGTTACCTGGAGCAGGTCGCCGCGGCGCTGACCGCGAGGGGTGTGCGCGTGGAGGTGGACACCTCCGATGACCGGATGCAGAAGAAGATCCGTAACGCACAGCGAGCCAAGGTGCCGTACATGCTCATCGCAGGGGATGAGGACGTGGCAGCGAACGCTGTCTCGTTCCGCTATCGCGACGGCACCCAGAAGAACGGGGTGCCGATCGGCGAAGCCGTGGCCGAGATCGTTGCCGCGATCGAAGATCGGATCCAGGTCTGAGATGTCCGACGACTGGGAGCGCATCTACACCCCGCACCGCATGGTGTACCTGCGGGGTGGCAAGAAGCCGAAGAGCGATGATGCGGGACCTGACTGCCCGTTCTGCGTGGCACCGGCCGTCGCGGAGGAAGAGGGATTGGTCTTCGCCCGCGGCGACGAGGTCTACGGGGTGCTCAATTTGTATCCGTACAACTCCGGGCACGTGATGATCTGCCCCTACCGGCACGTGGCCGAATACCCGGAATTGACCTCGAGTGAAGTCGCCGAACTAGGGCTGTTCACGCAGCGAACCATGCGGATCTTGCGCCAGGTTGCCACCGCTCAGGGATTCAATGTGGGGATGAATCAAGGCGCGCTCTCGGGAGCGGGCATCGCAGCGCACCTGCACCAGCACATCGTTCCTCGTTGGGGCGGCGATACGAACTTCATGCCGATCATTGGACAGACCAAGGTGATCCCTCAGGTGCTGGAAGACACCCGGAAGCTGCTCGCGCAGGCGTGGGACGAGGGTGTTGGCATCACCCCTGACGAAGACCGCTGATCGTGCTCAACAATCCGGCAGCGCGCAAGGTCGCCGCAGTCATCATCGATCCACCCGCGAAGTTGCTGGTGAGGATGAAGGTCAGTCCCGACGCCGTGACCTTGACCGGAACCATCGGCGGCTCCTTGAGCATGTTGATCTTGATTCCCCAAGGCCAGTTCGTCTGGGCGTTCGTGCTCGGTGTCTTCTTCGGCATGAGCGATCTTCTCGACGGGACCATGGCGCGGATGACCGGGAAGAGCGGTCCGTGGGGGAACTTCCTGGACGCCACCCTCGATCGCATCACCGATGGAGCGGTGTTCGGGGCACTGATTTTGTGGGGAGCGTCGCAAGGGGACTACTGGATCATCGGCGGAGGCCTACTTGCGCTGGTGTCCGGGCAGGTCGTCTCGTACGCCAAGGCTCGGGCCGAGGCCGTGGGCGCGACCGCCAACGTCGGTATTGCTGAGCGCGCCGAGCGCTTGATCCTGGCCGGCATCGCGATCCTGCTGACCGGATTCGGTGTGCCCTACATCCTGCCGATCGCTTTGTGGGTGATCGGCGTTGCCGGAGTCATCACCGTCGTCCAGCGCATGGTGGTGGTCCGCCGCCAACTGCGTGGAAGTGTCAACGGTGAGTGACGTCGCGAAGCGGTTTCACCCCTCGTCCATGCGTTCCACCGCCACGGACACGATGAATGCTTGGCTTTACGAGGTCGGCTGGAAGGTAACCAAGGCGCTACCGGAACCCGCCGCGAATGCGGTCTTCCAGCAGATGGCTGATGCGCTCTGGCGTAGGCATGCCGGGGGAGTGACGCAACTCGAGCGCAATCTCGAGCGCGTTCATCCTCGGGCCGCTCACGAGGAGATCCGCGAACTCAGTCGTGCCGGGATGCGCAGTTATATGCGCTACTGGTGCGAGGCCTTCCGCTTGCCTTCATGGTCCAAGGCGCGCATCAAGGACACCTTCATCCTGGAACGCCAGTACCTTCTCGACGACGCCCTGGACAAGGGCGGAGCGTTGATGATCCCCGGACACATGGCGAATTGGGATCACGCCGGCGCCTGGGCTGCGCTGACCTACGGATCGGTGTCGTCGGTCGCCGAGCGGTTGAAGCCGGAGAAGTTGTTCAAGAAGTTCATGGCCTATCGGCGTGAACTGGGTATGGACCTCCTCGGTACCGGGGAACCTGACGTGCTGAGGCAACTCACACGTCGGCTGCGAGATGGCAAGCTCGTAGCGCTCATGGGAGATCGGGATATCGGTCGGACCGGTGTACACGTCGACTTCTTCGGCGAACCTGCATCCTTCCCCGCTGGCCCTGCGATTCTGGCGATGATGACCGACGTGCCCTTGCACCCGGTCACCATGTGGTTCGACGGTGACATTGCACGTGGCTACGTTCACGATCGCATCGAGATGCCTACCGGTGGCGAACGCGAAGACAACATCCGCTTGATCACCCAGCAACTCGCGCGTGGCTGGGAATCGGGAATACGCGAGCACAGCGTCGACTGGCACATGCTGCAGCGGGTTTGGGTAGCGGACCTGACGCCCCGAAGCCAGGCGCCTGCATGAGTATGCGCATCGGACTGGTCTGCCCGTACGCCTGGGATGTCCCGGGCGGTGTGCGCTCGCACGTGTCGGACCTCGCGCTCACCTTGCGTTCGCGTGGCCACCACGTCGATGTCCTCGCCCCAGCAGAGGAAGACCACGATCTGCCCGAATGGGTGACCGACGGCGGGAGACCCGTCGCGGTGCCCTACAACGGGTCCGTCGCCCGATTGAGTTTCGGGGTGAAGGCGACTCGGCGAGCTCGCGCGTGGATCAGGCAAGGTGACTTCGACATCGTCCACATCCACGAGCCACTTGCGCCCAGTCTGTCGTTACTGACCTGCTGGGCAGCGCGCGGTCCGCTGGTGGCAACCTGGCATTCGTCCCAGGATCGCTCGCGGGTCCTCACGGCGGGGTACTACGTCGCGCAAACGGCAATGGAGAAACTCCGGGGAAGCATCGCCGTGAGTGAGCAGGCTCGGCGCACACTGGTCGGACATGTCGGGGGAGATGCGGTACTGATTCCCAACGGAGTCCGGGTTCAAGACTTCGCACCCGACGTCCACGATCGTGAGCGTCGTCGTGAACTGCTCTTCCTCGGTCGTATCGAGGAGCCGCGCAAGGGACTCGATGTGCTCGTCGATGCGCTCCCCGCGATCTTGGACCAAGTTCCCGACCTGAAGGTGATCGTGGCCGGGCCTGGTGACATCGACGACGTCCGCAAGGACATCCCCGAACGTGTCGATCGCGCCCTGACCTTCGTGGGCACGGTGAGCGATGAGCGCAAACAAGAACTCCTGCGCGAAGTCCAGGTATACGTAGCCCCGCACACCGGAGGGGAGTCCTTCGGCATCGTGCTCGTCGAGGCGATGGCGGCCGGCGCTTGCGTGGTTGCGTCCGACATACCTGCGTTCCGCCAGGTACTGGAGGACGGCAAAGCCGGTCGGCTGTTCACCTGCAAGGACCCAGCCGGTCTCGCCGACGCGGTTCTTTCCGTTTTGGCCGACGACGCTGCACGCCGCGCGCTGGTGGCGCGTGGGCATACGCGTGCGCACGAGTACGACTGGAACACCGTGGTGGACGATGTGCTCGAGGTCTACGAGAGCGTTCGCGTACCGGGGGAGAAGGTGACTGAGGACCTGCGCGGCCAGGCTTTCGGCCGATTCGCCCATCGCGCGGCATTCGGAATCGGCAGGCGCAGCCAAGGAGGTGTCGAATGAGTTGGTGGTGGCTGATACTCGTCGTAGTTCTCCTAGGTCTGTTCGGCCTCTATCTTTCTATGACCGCGGGGCGTCTGGATGCACTTCATAAGCGCATCGATACCGCAGAACTGGCACTCGACGCCCACCTGCTTCGTCGATCATCGGTGGCATTGGAGCTGGCAACGAGCGGACTTTTGGACCCGGCGGGAGCCATCGTGGTGGCCGAAGCCGCGCACGCAGCGCGGACCGCAGCCGATGGCGATGATCACGGCCCAGAACACATGGCGCGGAGGGCGCGAGCGGAGTCCGAACTAAGCCAGGCACTCGAGGCGACCCTCGACGAGGAGGAGATCGAGGAGGTTCGCCAAGCACCGGGAGGAGCGGAACTCATCGAGGAACTGGCGGCATCGGCGAGGAGAGTCCAGTTATCGCGGCGGTTCCTCAACGACGCGGTCAGGGCGTGCTCGCAACTGCGAAGCCAGCGGATGGTGCGAGCGTTCCGGCTAGCCGGCCACACGCCGTGGCCGCAGGCCGTGGACCTCGACGATTCAGTTCCCCCCGCGCTCACTGCGCTCTAGTACTGCGCTCTAGTACTGCGCTCTAGTACTGCGCTCTAGTCCAGACCCTCTCTCCCCGATGCGGCGTCAATAGTCGGGCCTCGCCTTCGGCGTGTCGCCCCGACAATTGACGCCGCATCGGGGGGGGGGGAGAGGTGGTCCGCGTGCGCCCTTCCCGGCGG
>CAZQRR010000088.1:0-7833 GCA_964595675.1 uncultured Rubrivirga sp.
AGGATCGTCCACCTAGGATCGCCGGTTGTGGCACTCACCATCGGAATCGTCGGACTCCCGAATGTCGGCAAGTCGACCCTGTTCAACGCGCTGACGAAGAACGACGTCCTCGCTGCCAACTACCCCTTCGCCACGATCGAGCCGAACACCGGCGTGGTGGGCGTGCCCGATCAGCGGCTGGCCAAGCTCGCCGAGATCTTCAGTTCCGCGGAGATCATCCCCGCAACCGTCACCTTCGTGGACATCGCCGGCATCGTGAAAGGTGCCTCCGAGGGTGCGGGATTGGGTAACAAGTTCCTAGCGAACATTCGAGAATCGAATGCGATCTGTCAGGTGTTGCGGGCTTTCCACGACGACGACGTCGTGCATGTGGAAGGGCGCGTCTCGCCTGCCGAGGACATGGAGACCATCAACACCGAGTTGATCCTGGCGGACCTTCAGACGCTCGAGAACGCTATTCCCCGCCTGACCAAGGAAGCCCGCAACGACAAGTCCAAGGCATCTGTGCTCGCAGCAGCCGAGCAGGCTGCTGAAATCTTGAACTCAGGCACGACTCTTTTCGCGTCGGGCTTCGATACCGAGCCGATCCGTGAACTCTTCCTACTCACTGCCAAGCCATTCCTCTATGTGGTCAACTGCGACGAGGATCAACTCGTTGACGAGGAGTTCAAGGCGCAGATGCGAGAACTCGTCGCACCCGCAGAGGCTGTCTTCCTCGACGCCAAGGTCGAGTCCGAGTTGGTGGAACTCTCTGCCGAGGAAGCCCTCGAGTTGCTGCAGTCGGTGGGACAGCAGGAGTCGGGTCTTGATGCACTCGCGCGCGTGGGCTTCGACACCCTCGGTCTCCAGACGTATCTGACCGCCGGTCCGAAGGAAGCGCGTGCCTGGACTATTCCCAAGGGAGCCACCGCGCCGGAGGCCGCGGGAGTGATCCACACCGACTTTCAAAAGGGATTCATCAAGGCCGAGGTGGTCTCCTTCGACGAACTGGTCGACGCCGGATCGATGGCGGAAGCGAAATCGCGTGGCAAGGTCCGTATGGAGGGCAAGGACTACGTGATGGCCGATGGTGATGTCGTGGAGTTCCGCTTCAATGTCTGAAGTCAAGGGTCCAGCGTCGTACTTCCCTTCTATCGAGAAGAAGTACGGGCAGCCGGTCTCCTATTGGATGGAACAGTTGGATTCGGTTCGCGAAGCCAAGCACATGGAGCAAGTTGCCTATCTCAAGGAACTGGGGATGGGGCATGGCCACGCGAATGCGGTTGTGGCCGCTTACCGCAAGGACAACGTCGGCTAGGACCGGCGACGTCGGTAGTCACCGCTCAACTAGGACAGTTGAACATCCAACGAATGCCGTAACGGTCCTTCAGGACGCCCCAGTGCGCACCCCAGAACATCGGGGAAATTGGCACGATGTCGGTCGCGCCATCGCTCAGACCATCGAAAAGTCTCGTCCCCTCATCGAGTGAGTCCGGTTCGAGGTTGATCGCGACGTTGTTCCCTTCGTTCAACTCATGCCCCATGGAACGAAGATGGTCGGTGCCCATCAAAATCGTCCCCGCCAGGATCTCGACCTCGACGTGCATCACGGCTTCCTGCTCGTCTTCCGGCAGTTTCGGACCTCCTGGCACGTCGCGCATGTACATAAGGCCGGTCACGGGGTTACCGAATACCTCGGAATAGAAGCGGAACTGTTCCTCGGTGCGCCCCATGGTGTTGACGTAGATGCTGACTCGGCTCATGGCCGAAGTATGGCGTTCATAGACGCGGCTTAGCAGCGGCGCTCGTAGGGTGTGTTCCTATGGACGACTTCCTGTATTCCGTCGAGCGCGAGTTCGATATCCCGGTCGAGGTTCTGTGGGATGCCTGGGTGGATCCGGTAGCCCTCGAGGCCTGGTACCACCCGACGGACTTGGCGTGTGTGCCCGGATCCGTGGTCTCAGAGCCCGTCGATGACGGGCAGTGGGCTGTTGCAGTCGACGTGCCCGAATACGGGTTCGTCGCATACTTTTACGGCCGATACACCGCCGTGTTCCCGCATGCACGACTCGAGCACACGATGCACTACACGCAGTCGGCGGAGGAGTTCGCCGAGCGTGATGAGTCGGGTGAGTATCACCTGGTGCGCATCGAGTTCGACAACCGGGGAATGCGCAGTTGGGTCAAGTTCTCTCAGTTCGGGGAACTGCCGGACGGTGAGGCAGCTCGTGCTCAAGAAGGTATGGAGAGTTACTTCGATTCCTTGGAGCGCTTCCTGTCCACCACTGCGCCGAGTATCGACTGAGAGATTCGTGGAACTCGTCACCATTCCCGGTGCACTGTGGATCAGCCGACTCGACACCGATGCACAAGTAGTGATGCGTGGTGATTCGCCGTTCTTCAGCATGACTCGAACGGTCGACGAGGTCAGCGTCGTGGGTCCGCATGCCTTGGACGGAGCGAAAGTGGAAGGCCCCTGGAGAGCGTTCCGGGTTGCTGGCATTCTCGACTTCTCGCTCACCGGTGTCCTTCACGAACTCACCGGGCCGCTGGCTGATGCCGGGATAAGCGTCTTCGTGCAATCGACCTTCGATACCGACTACATCCTCGTCGGTGAGCGGAACGTGGATGCGGCAGTGGATGCGTGGACCTCGGCCGGGCACGCGGTTACTGAGTCGTCGTAGGCGTGCCCATGGTTTGCGCGCGCCTCCACCTGCTCCAGGCTGACGTGCACCACAGAGCCCACACCACCAGGACGGGTTGGAACAGCAGCCGTACGAATCGCGCAGCATCGGAATCGAGGCCGAATTCGTCGGTGCCGGTAATGAACTGCGAGATGTTCCCCGGGAAGATCACCACGAAAAACCCAGCAATCACCCAACCCACTATCGGTCGGTAGCGCTTCGGGGCGAGAATGAGCGCGGCTCCGAGTACGAGTTCAACCACGCCGGAGATGGCAACCACAGCTTCGGGTGCGGGCATCCACGGCGGCACCTGGGCGAGGAACGCCTGGGCATTCGTGAAGTGCCCGATTCCGGCGCTGAACAAGAAGATGCCAAGGACGAGTCGACCGATGGTTCGCAGCACGGTGTGAGGATGCCACGTGGGCTGCGTCTACTGTTCGCAGGTGCCCAGCAGAGACGATCTACGCAATATCGCCATCATCGCCCACGTCGACCACGGCAAGACCACGCTGGTTGACGCCATGCTCTGGCAATCCGGTGCGTTCCGAGAGAACCAGGACGTTGCCGAACGGGTCATGGACTCGATGGACCTCGAGCGTGAGAAGGGCATCACGATCCTGGCGAAGAACACGTCGGTGCACTACACCGGGCCGGGAGCACCTGACGGTGGTGTGACGTTCAACATCATCGATACCCCCGGTCACGCGGACTTCGGTGGCGAGGTGGAGCGCGGCTTGGAGATGGTCGATGGTGTCGTGCTGCTGGTCGATGCCTCGGAAGGTCCGCTGCCACAGACCCGCTTCGTTCTGCGCAAGGCCCTAGCCAAGCGCCTACCCGTCGTGCTCGTCATCAACAAGGTGGATCGTCCCGACTCGCGAATCAAGGAAGTGGTCGACGAGGCCTATGAATTGTTTCTGGATCTCGACGCCGACGAATCCCAGATCGATTTCCCCATCGTCTTCACATCGGCCAAGGCTGGACGTGCGTCGCTGACCCAGCCGGCCGATGGCGCTATGCCCGAGGAAGAGAACCTCGAACCGCTGTTTCGCACGCTGCTCGACACCATCCCAGCACCCCAATACGTGGATGGCGCACCGTTGCAGGCGCATGTGACCAACCTCGATGCCTCGCCCTACCTGGGCCGTTTGGCCCTGTGTCGTGTCCACCAAGGCACGATCAAGAAGGGTCAGCAGGTGGCGTGGATGCGCGCGGATGGTTCAGTCGAACGCGCGAAGGTCGTGGAGCTTCTCGTAACCCAAGCCCTCGAGCGAGTTCCTGCCGAGTCAGCTGGTCCCGGAGACATCATCGCCGTTGCGGGCATTCCAGAGATCACCATCGGTGAGACGCTCGCCGACATCGAAGACCCGAAGGCCATGCCGATCATCACAGTGGATGAGCCATCCATCTCGATGACCATCGGCATCAACACCTCACCGCTCGCCGGGCGCAGTGGAGGCACGAAGTTGACGGCGTCCATGGTCAAGCAACGACTGGAATCCGAACTCATCGGTAACGTGTCCATTCGTGTAGTTCCCACTGATCGCCCGGATACCTGGGAGGTGCAAGGGCGCGGGGAACTTCAGTTGGCGATCCTGGTCGAGTTGATGAAGCGCGAGGGTTTCGAACTCACCGTGGGCAAGCCGCAGGTGGTCACGCGAATCATCGATGGCAAGGTCCACGAGCCCGTTGAACGGCTCAGTGTCGATATTCCCGAGGACTACCTCGGTGTGGTGACCCAACTCATGGCGCTGCGCAAGGGTCGGATGGAGCAGATGATCAACCACGGCACGGGCTGGGTGCGCATGGAGTACCTCGTGCCGGCACGCGGCCTGATCGGTTTTCGCACCGAATTCCTCACCGAGACCCGGGGCACCGGCTTGTTGCACCATGTCTTCGATCGTTACGAGCCGTGGCACGGGGAATTGCGCACGCGACCCACGGGTTCACTGGTAGCCGACCGGTCCGGTCAGACGACTGGCTTCGCTCTGTCGAACCTGCAAGAGCGCGGGACGATGTTCGTCGGGCCCGGCACCGAGGTATACGAGGGGATGATCGTGGGTGAGAACTCGCGTTCCGACGACATGGACGTCAACCCCACCAAGGAAAAGAAGCTCACCAACATGCGTTCGTCTACCGGCGATGTCCTGGTGCCGCTGATCCCTCATAGGCAGTTGTCTTTGGAGCAGGCGCTGGAGTTCTGTCGGGAGGACGAATGCGTCGAGGTCACGCCGTCTGCCGTGCGGATGCGCAAGGTGCTGCTAAGTGCGACCGATCGCGTTCGGGCGGGCCGTAAGAAGAACTAGTCACGCTTCGTGAGATGAGCTCGGAAGAATTCCACCTCGGTGAGTAACAAGTTCTCGGCGACTATCTCCTGCGGCGTCATGTGTGTGACTCCGCTGAGCGGCAGCACGTTGTGCGGTTTGCCGGCTGCTAGCAGCGCGCTCGACAGTTGCAGGGTGTGAGCGGCCAGGACGTTGTCGTCGGCGAGTCCATGGATGAGCAGCAGCGGGCGCGTCAGGTCAGCAGCCCGAGCGAGCAACGTGGTGCGCGTGTACGGGGAGTCGTCGTCATTCGGGTCGCCCAAGTAGCGCTCTGTGTACGCGGTGTCGTAGAGGTGCCAATCGGTGACCGGTGCACCCGCGACCGCGGCATGGAACACATCGGGTCGATCCATCACTGCCAGTGCAGCTAGGTATCCACCGAAGGACCAGCCGCGGATTCCCACTCGGGTGATGTCGAGTGCATCGTTCGTGGCGGCTAGTGCGTGCAGCCCGTCCACCTGGTCCTGCAGCACCGGACCGGCGAGGTCGAGGTGAACCGCGTATTCCCACCCTGGTCCACGTCCGGGGGTCCCACGGCCGTCGATCACCACCACCGCGAAACCCTGATCGGCCAGCCATTGTTCGGTGAGATACGCACCTCCGGCACGGATCACCCGCTGGGCGTGCGGGCCGCCGTAAGGGCTCGCGATGACCGGCCAGACCATGCCGGGCTCGTGCCGCGCGGGGAGTATCAGCGCTGTGGTCAGCTCGCGTTCACCGAGTCGCAGGATCTGCACCGCTGGCTCGACAAGCGGCCGCTCGGCAAGTGAATTGATCGGCTTGCGCACCGAACCATCCACGATGTGAACCGCGGTCGCGGGGTCGGCGAGCTGTGCACTGGCCTCGACTCGGATGTTCCCTTTCACCACCGCCGAAGTCCAGGAGTGTTTATCGGTGAGGATCTCGGTGGTGCCATCGAATGCCACGGACGCGAGCACGCGCGTCGTGGGCTCCACGGCGGCAATCGCCACGACACCCGCGTCCGTGATGTCCACAACCTCGTCGACGTTCAGACCCTCGGGCGAGAAGGGCCGACCGTCGCGACTGACGCGGAATACGCCGTCGTGGTCAGCGATATCTATCAGTGCGCCTGTTGTGTCGATGGTCGGTACTCCGCCCATCACCGTCACCCATGGGCTCTGCTTTCGATCTGCTCGGATCACCCACGATGCATCCTGGAGTTGCAGTACGCGTTGGCGCTGTTGGTCTCTGCTGAGCACGGAGATGATCGCGGTGGGCGGTAGGTCGCTCGCCTGCGGAATCTGGACGCCTGCCAGGTACGGGAACTCAGCGTGATCCCACGGCAGGTCAGTCAGATTTCCGCTTACAACATCGACCAGATGCACGGATACGCGCGCGTTGTTCGTTCCGGCAGCGGGATACCGGTGGGCAACCGGCTCGTTCTGCGGTTGCGCGGGATCACCGATCCATCGAACTTCCACATCGGATTCATCCACGCGCTCGATGAGGATCCTGCGCGAATCCGCGAGCCACCACATTCCGCGGTGACGCTCGAGTTCTTCCGCGGCGATGAAATCGGCGAGGCCCCAGGTGATCGTTTCGTCTTCCTCGGGCGTCACGGCGGTGGCAACGTCGTCGTCCGTCGCCACGATGTTCACGGACCCACGGCTGACGAACGCGACGAAGTTGCCGTCGGGACTGATCTGCGGATCCACTACCGGTCCGGGATGGGCGAGTTCGATCACAACACCCGTGTCCAGATCCACCCTGTATGGCACGCCATCTACCGCGAAGGCGGCGCTGCCACCATGCGCATCCAGGGAATACGCGGTGATCCCCGACGTGACCTCACGCAACCTCTCCCGACGGGCGCGTTCGGCAGCAGGGAGCTCTCCGGATGCCTCCAGAGTGGCTGCGTGCACGACGCGGCGCTCACGCCACGCATCGCGCTGATCGGCGACCCACAGGTCTCCACTCGCGATGGTCCCATCGATACTTCGCACGAAGACCACGCGCGCACTTCCGTCGGTCAACTGCGCGATGCGGAAAGCGCGCGGCGCACCTAGGCGGAACCCCCGGGTCCGGGCACGTTGCCGCGGGAACGTCTCCACCTGCGATTCGATGCCCACGTGCCCCATTCAACTAGTCACCTTCCCGCAACGCGTCAAGGCAGGCACGCACAAGTAGCCTGAGGCTGTGACCTCTGGAGACCGCAGCGATCGACGAATCCTGCTCGTACACGCCCATCCCGACGACGAAACCATCGGGACAGGCGCGACGATGGCCAAGTACGCCGCCGAAGGCGCGCAGGTCACCCTGGTCACGTGCACGCTCGGCGAGGAAGGCGAAATCCTGGTCCCCGAGCTCGCGCACCTAGCCGCCGACCAGACCGATGGGCTCGGTCAGCATCGAATCGGGGAGTTGGCCGAGGCGATGAGCATTCTCGGAGTGGACGATCACCGATTCCTCGGCGGACCCGGTCGATTCCGCGACTCGGGGATGATGGGCGTGGCGAGCAATGAGCGACCCGATTCCTTCTGGCGAGCGGATCTCCTCGACGCGGCAAGCGAGTTGGTTCCCGTCATCCGTGAGGTACGTCCGCATGTCGTGGTCACCTACGACGATTTCGGCGGCTACGGCCATCCCGACCACATCCAGGCTCACCGCGTCACCCACTACGGGGTGGCACTGGCTGAATCGCCCTCCTTCCAGCCGGAAGCGGGAGCGCCGTGGTCGGTTCCGAAGGTCTACTGGACTGCATTTCCGCGTAGCGTCGTGCGTCGAGGGATCATTGCGTTGCGCGAACAAGGATCGGATTCGGAGTTCGCAGCGATGGATCCCGACGACCTTCCCTTCGCCTGCGACGATTCGCTCATCACCACTGCGGT
>CAZQRR010000089.1:0-7778 GCA_964595675.1 uncultured Rubrivirga sp.
CGATGACCACCTTCTGCTTGTTGCCACCGGAAAGGGACTGCGCGGTGGTCTGAATCGAGGGTGTGCGGACGTCGTATTCCTTGACGAGGGTGCTCGCAAGGCTGCTCACCGCCTTGCGATTGCGTACCCCCTTGGAGGCGAACTCCGGCTCGTCGAATCGGTTGAGCACCATGTTGTCCGCGATGGAATAGGGGCCTACGACCCCATCCTTCTCGCGGTCTTCGGGAACGTGGCCCACGCCCATGTCGTGGATGGTGTGCGGGTTGGCGCCTATGGCGTTGGTGCCGTTGATCGTCACTGACTGTGCGTGAGCCTTGCGAAGTCCGGTGAGTGCTTCGACGAGTTCGCGTTGTCCGTTGCCCTCCACGCCGGCGATGCCGACGATCTCACCGGCGCGCACCGTGAGCGAGACGTCTGTGACCGCAGGTAGACCCAGACCTCCTTCCACGTTGAGGTTCTCCACCTCGAGAACCACGTTTCCGGGGGTGGCCGGCTTCTTGTCGACACGAAGCAGCACGCTTCGCCCCACCATCATCTGGGCTAGGCCGGCCTGGTCGGTCTGATCTGGGGTGGTGGTGCCCACCACCTGACCACCGCGCAGAACTTCGATGGTGTCGGCCACTGCCAGCACCTCACGCAGTTTGTGGGTGATGAAGATGACGGCCACGCCGTTATCGGCGAAGCCGCGCATCACCTTCAAGAGATCATCCGTTTCCTGCGGGGTGAGAACGGCGGTGGGTTCGTCCATGATCAAGATCTCGGCCTTGCGGTACAGGGCCTTAAGGATCTCCACGCGTTGCTGAGCACCCACGGGCAGGTCCTCGACCTTGGCGTTGACATCCACCTTGAGTCCGTACTCCTCGGACAGCCGCGCGACCTCTGCGGTGGCCTTCTTCATGTTGACGAATATCGACTTGTGCGGCTCATCGCCCAGGATCACATTCTCGGCCACGGTGAAGACCGGGACGAGTTGGAAGTGCTGGTGCACCATGCCGATGCCGCGGCGGATCGCATCGCGGGGGCCCTTGAGCTTGACGGGCTCGCCGTTGATGAGGATCTCACCCTCGTCGGGTTCGTAGAGGCCGTAGATCATCTTGACGAGAGTCGACTTGCCGGCGCCGTTTTCACCCAGCAGCCCGACGATCTGACCTTTGTTGATCGTTAGTGAGACGTCCTTGTTCGCGACGACGCCGGGGAATCGCTTGGTGAGGCCGCGGGCCTGGAGAACCGGAGTCCCGGACGGGGTGAATGAGGACATAGTTCTCCCCTACTCCTTCTCGTAGGGTTTGCCGACGGCTGCAGGTGGCTTGATGCGCCCGGAGACGATCGCCAGCAGGACGATGGTCAGGATGTAGGGCAGCATGTTGATGAACTGCTGCGGAATGGCGATGACCTCGTCGGCCTGCAACTGACTGGCCACGCCGTTGGCGAGTCCGAAGAACAGCGCAGCAGCCATGGCACCGATCGGGTTCCACGCGCCGAAGATCATGATCGCCAGGGCGGTGAAGCCGCGTCCGGCGGTGAGACCACGTTCGAAGGTGCTGGCGGCTTCGATGGACAGGTAGGCGCCGGCCAGGCCGGCGAGGGCGCCGGCGAGGGTCACGTTGATGAAGCGAGTCCGCTGGACGTTGATACCCGAGGTGTCCGCCGAGCCCGGCTTCTCGCCCACGGACCGAGTGCGCAAACCCCAGATTGTCTTGAACAGCAACACCCATAACAAGAACGCCGTAAGGATCGCCGCGTAGGTGAACAAGCCATTGTCGAAGAACACCGGACCGATGAGCGGGATGTCCGCCAGGAGCGGAACGCGCAATTTGGGGGTGATGGCGGGAAGCACGTAGCCCTGGGCATAGAAGAACGACGTAAGCCCCGTGGCCAAGATGTTGATGATCGTCCCCGCGATGATCTGGTCCATCTTCCAAGTGACGGCGCCGGTAGCGAGGAATGCGCCCATGATCATGCCGGTACCGACACCGATCATCGTTCCGGCGATCAGATTTCCGGTGATGGCGGCACCGAAGAAGCCAGCGAAGGCACTCATCAGCATCTGCCCCTCGATGCCGATGTTGATCACGCCGCTGCGTTCGCAGATGATGCCGACCATCGCGGCGAGAATCAGCGGCACCGCGTAGCGCAGAGAGAAGGACAGCACCGAGACGGTGCGGTTCTCGTCCATCACGAAAGCGACGATGATGCCCGCGGTGATCGCGATGGCGAGGGTGTAGGCGTAGCGGGCTCTCATGCGCCACCCCAGCCTGAGCTGACCGTGGTCTTCTTCTGCGCGCGACCGCGGAACAACAGGCGCCCAACTATCGGGGCCGCGACGAACAGCAGGGTGAGCGCCAAAATCACGTCGACCACTTCGGGTTCGATCCCGGTTTGGAACTGCAACGAGGAGGCGCCCGATCGCATGGTGCCCACTAGGAGGGCCGCGGGGATCGTCGCGATCGGGTTGGCCCGTGCCAGTAGGGCGATGGTGATGCCATCGAAACCCAGACCGGCGTTGAACGTCGGTTCGAAGCGCCCGGTGATGCCGAGGGTTTCGACCGCGCCACCCATGCCGGCGAGAGCGCCGCTGACGGCCATCGCGAGGAAGATCGTCTTCTTCACACCGATGCCGGCGTAGTTCGCGGCATTGGGGTTCAGGCCTACTGTGTTGAAGCGGAAGCCTTGGGTGGTGCGAGCGAGGAACCACCCGAAGAAAAGCGAGACGAACAACGCGATCACGAAACCCGAGGGCACGATGCCGATATCCGGCAGCATCGCGGTCTCGGCGATCTCGGGGGTGCGGGTGAGCGGCTGGTCAGGTTCCTTCAGTGGCCTGCTAGCTAGGTAGTCCACCAGGGCGATCGCCACCGCGTTCAACATGATTGTCGTGATGACTTCCGAGACACTGCGGTACGCCCGGAGCGCGCCGGCGATAGATGCCCAGGCTGCCCCGCACAGCATTCCGAAGACGATGGCGAACGGAATGTGGATCAGGGTGGGCATCTGGAAGTTGTAGCCAGCCCACGCTGCACCGATCGCCCCGACGAGCAACTGACCCTGCGCACCGATGTTGAACAGGCCGGTGCGAAGGCCGACGGTCACCGCAAGTCCGGTCAGCACGAGTGGCGTGGACTTCTCCATCACCCGGGTCAACCCATCGACGTCGCCGAGGGCTGAGGAGAAAAGCACCCAATAGGCGGTGAGGGGGTTGACGCCCTGCAACCAGATGAGGATGCCGCCGATGGAGAAGGCGAGCAGAACCGATGCCAGCGGAAGGACGATGACCTGTGCTCGAGTCCAAGGCCCGCTGCGTAGCGGATCCGGGTCGGTATACCCGAGATCGGTTCGCGCGGGATCGGTCACGGACATGGCGCCAGATCCTTGCACATACTTCCGGGGTCGGTAGTGGTCTTAACTAGATGCGAGTTCCTTAACGAAGGGCGGGGGCGACCAGTGGTCGCCCCCGCCCTTTCGAACAGGTCCCCGGTGTGAACTAGTTGTCCAGGCAGGCCGGGCAACCGGTGTCGATCGAGCCGTCCTGCAGACCCGCGAGAATCTGATCGACCTGCGCCTTCACGTCGTCCGGAACCGCAGCCTCGGTGTCGTGGTAGGGAGCCAGGCCGACCGGGCCGAAGAAGTTACCGCCGGGGAAGGCACCGTCGTAGGACAGCAGCACGAGTTCCTCGGTGCCCTCGACCAACTTCTTCTCCGCCGAGGTCAGCAAGCAGGGGGCTGCCTGCGGCACGGTGAAGTACTGATCGATGTCCACGCCGATGCAGAACACCTCGGTGCCCGCACGCGGATCCTTGGCGATCTCGATCAGGCCGCCGTTGCCGGTGTTGCCGCCGGCGGCGAAGATGACGTCGGCTCCCTGGTCGAGCTGCTTACGGGACTCCGCAGCGCCCCACTCAGGATCGTTGAAGGCGTTGTTCGGCTCGTGGTAGACGAGCGTCACTTCGGCTTCCGGGTTCGCAGCGAGCGCTCCGGCCTTGAAGCCCTCGCCGAACAACTTGACCGGCGGAACGGTGTCGGTGCCCAAAGCGGTACCGATCTTGTTCGTCTTGGTCATCAAGCCAGCCAAGTAGCCCGCTGCGTAGCCCGCGCGATCCTCGTTGAAGACCAGACCGGTGAGGTTCGGAAGCGTCAGGCCCTGGAATTGGTCGACACCGATGAAGTCGACCTCCGGGTACGCCTCAGCGGCGATGGTGGTGGCCTCGCCCATCAGGAAGCCGACGGTGACGATGGTGTCGTAGTTGGCCGATACGAACTGGCCGATGTTGTTTTCGTAGTCCTTGGGATCGGTGGTCTCGATGTACTTGGCGAACGCCCCGATCTTCTCGGCGGCCAACTGAGTGCCTTCCCAGGCGGCCTGGTTGAAGGACTTGTCGTCCACCTTGCCGGTGTCGGTCACCAGACCGATGCAGTAGTTCTCCGGAGCGGCGCAGTTGCTGTCGTCGGTGGTGCCGGTAGCAGCCGGCTCCTCCTCGACGACCTCTTCTTCCGCTGCTGCGGTCTCCTCGGTTACTGCGGCTTCCTCAGCGGCGTCGCCACCTGAGTCGCTGCTGCAGCCGGCGAGCACCAGGGCCGCGGCGGCGAAGCCGGCGACCAATAGCTTGCGATGCATGCACATGCCTTTCTGTCGGGACTTCGTCGTCGCCTGATCACACCCGAGGGCGCGAGTGAACGTCGCGAAGATTCGTATGGGCGGACACTAATCGGGTGGGGTTACCGAATGGAAGGTGGCACGTACTTCGTAACACTCCGGTACCAACTTGTAACACTGATGACTCGACAAGTGTGACCGGTGTTGCTTGTGTGACTATCTGTGTTCAGAAGGGCGTCCGCGCGCTCGCCGACCAACCGCCGTCGACCGGCAGCACGACGCCGGTGATGCCCGATGCGGAATCGCTCATCAGGAACGTCGCCGCAGCGGCCACCTCCTGAGCCGTAACGGGCCGTCCGATGGGCGGACTCTGACTCCACCATGCATGCCCTTGCGGCCAGTTCGTTGCCAATCCCTCGCGCTCGATCAAGCCCGGGGCAATCGCATTGGCTCGAATACCTTGGGGGCCGAGTTCCAGGGCCAGGGATCGGGTGAACGATTCGAGTGCCGCTTTAGACGCTGCGTAGTGGGCGTGATTGGGGAACGCCGACGACCCCTCGACCGAAGAGACATTGACGATGCTGCTACCCGGCGTCAGAACACCGAGCGCTGCGCGAGTGACCCGAGTGGCCGCTATGACGTTCGCCTCCAAAACACGCTGCCAATCCTCGTCGGTCAAGTCCATGAGTGCAGACAGCGACTGATCCGCACTGTTGTTGACGAGTGCATCGAGTCGACCAAGTCGATTCACAACCTCATCCACGATTCGCTGCGCACTTGGTGCGTCAGCCGCAAGATCGCCCTGGACTGCGATGGCGTCGGTTCCTTCAGAGCGCAGTTGCTGAACGAGGCGCTCTGCGCGCTCGGATGAGTAGCGATAGTGCACGGCGACAGACCAACCCTGTTCCGCGCACGCATGAGCAATGGCAGTACCGAGGTGACCCGACGCCCCGGTGACGAGCACCACCTTCTGCCCGTTCATCGGGATGTCCTCATGCGTTCGGCGATGGCCTCTCGAGCATCGGACCACATCGCGAGATCACTCTCCTCGGTGGCGAGTTCGAACTCGGTGAACGGCGGTGCCAGCACACACGACGCCAACGTCCAGTCCCCCGACGTGAGCGTCCCTTGCCAGCTTCCTCCGGGAATCCGGTGATGCGGCATCTGGCCGGAGGTGATGTCGGTGCCGAGCTTGATCAATTCGTGCGAACCGTCAGGGTTCAGTTGCAGTATTCGGGCGGGCGCACCAGCGATGTAGGTCCAGGCCTCGTCCTCGCGGAGCCGATGCAAGGCGCTGAAGTCCGTGGGCGTGATGAGTGCGTAGATCGCGTTCGCGTGCTCGGTGCGCCACAGCAACGAGATCCAGCAACCCTCGCCCTCGAGGTACGCCAACTCCAAGGCGTCGATGACCTGTTGCGCGGTCATGCCGCGCAGGTCGGTGGCAGTCATGAATGGCCTTCTACATGTGCGCGAGCGGTCTCGATCACCTCGCGTTGATCGACCTTGGTTGGGCGCCTGTTCGCAATCACCTGCTCGCCGGCAACGAAGACGTCGCGCACATCGCTGCGACCGGCGGCGTACACGAGCGCCGTGTATGGGTCACGCAGCGGGGTGAGATGCGGCACCGCGGTGTCCACGATGATCAGGTCGGCTTCCTTGTCCACCTCAACCGTGCCGATCCGATCCTCCATCCCGATGGCCCGCGCGCCTTCGATGGTGGCGGCTCGAACCACATCCTCGGCACTGATGGCCGCCGGATCATCGTGCACCAGCCGCGCCAGATTCGCCGCGAGGCGCAGCACTGCGAACATGTCCAGGTCGTTGCTCGAGGAACAACCGTCGGTGCCCAAGCCAACGGTGATGCCCTGGTCGCGATAGCCCACCAGATCCATCGCGCCGCTGGCGAGTTTGAGGTTCGAGCCCGGATTGTGTGCGATGGACGCTCCGCCTGCTGCGATGACTTGACGGTCGTGGTCGTCCAATCGCACGCAGTGCGCGAGCGTGGTGCGCTCATCGAGCAACCCGGAGTCACGCAAGAGCGCTGTCGGTCGATCACCGTGCGCCGCGATGGTGTCTACGTTCTCCTTGTCGTTTTCTGACGTATGCGTATTGATCCGTGCATCGATCTCCCGGGCGAGTTCATTTATCTGCTCGAGGTGTCCGGGGTTCACGATCAACGGGCTGTGCGGCATCAGGTAGCGCGGGACGTGCGGGCCGCCGATCTCCTCGAGAATCGCCGGCCACGCTTGGGTTAGCTCGAGCCGCTGGGACCATTCCAGGCCATCGGGTCCTGGAAAGTCGAAGAAGACCGGGCCGATCGCGTGACGCAATCCAACCTCGACGGCCCCGCGGTGCGCGGCTTCCGGGTGGAAGTACATGTCCAGCGCGGTGGTGGTTCCACTCAGAAGGGCTTCCAGTGCACCGAGCCTCGCGCCGAGGTACGTGCCCTCCGGCCCCATGATCCGTGCTTCCTCGGCCCAGACGCGTTCGAGGAATCCTTGCAGGTCGACGTTCTCCGCGATGCCGCGAAGGAGAGTCATCGGAAGATGCGTGTGCAGGTTGATGAAGCCAGGGAGCACGATGCACCCCGATGCGTCGACGGTGCGATCTGCAGAAAATCCGGATACATCACCGATGGCGACGATGCGACCATCGTCGATCGCAATCGATGCGTTCTCCAGCGTTGCGCGATCGTCGTTGCACGTCAGTACGAATCGAGCACCTTGAACGATCGTCTGGACGTTCATCAGGCGAGCAACCTCGCTGCTTCGGACAGCACTTTGGTGACGGTCGCCGCACCTTCTGCTACTACGGCGTACACATCTTCGATGGTGATCGGTTCACTGCCCTGACCAGCGGCAGGGTTGGCCACGATGCACAAACTCGCGTACGGCAGACCACGCTCTACTGCAAGCACGACTTCCGGCACACCGGTCATGCCGACCACTGTCACGCCCGCAGCAGCAGCGAGGCGGATCTCGGCTCGGGTCTCGAACCGCGGGCCTTCGTAGGCGCCATAGATTCCCTCGTCGATCACGGTGACCCCGAGGTTGTCAGCCGCCTGCTTCCAGGCCTGACGCAACCGCGGGTGGTACGGCTCACCCATATCCACGTGCACCACACCCTCGGGTGTGGAGCCGTCGAAGAAGGTGACCGGACGGCCCTTAGTGAAGTCGATGAAGTCGTC
>CAZQRR010000090.1:0-7714 GCA_964595675.1 uncultured Rubrivirga sp.
TCCGGACGCGACCATCGAGCGAGACATCGGCTTCACGTTCGACTCGACCCCACCGATTGGTGGCCGGGTTGGCCTGTCCGCTCGTGTCGATTGGCCCGCTGCCTCCGCGGAATTCCGTTACGACCAGGCTTCACGGTTGTACCGCGTCGAATTGAATGGGCAAGGCGCTGAGGCTGAAGAACACTCCGACGGTCAGCGAGCCGCCACCGTGGTTATCCAGTACGTCGAGCAGAAACCCTCGCAGTTCTTCGACAAGGGAGGCGGCAATACTCCACATGCGGAAACAATCGGTGAGGGCGACGCGGTCATCTTGCGCGACGGGCTTCGATATGAAGCCCGGTGGTCCCGACCAGATGCCCAGTCAGGAACGCAATTCACCACCACCGACGGACAGCCACTGGCTTTCAAGCCCGGACAACAATGGATCGTGCTGGCCGATCGAACACGCCCTGCCACCTTCTTCCCCGAGGCGAAGGTGAAGAAGGACAAAAAGCAGACTGACTAGGAGACGTCCGGTTCAGCAAGTTCGCACGCCACAACCGTTCGGACCCCTTCTTCGTCATAGGCGTATATCGCGAACTGACTGAATGCAGCAGCGATCCGCGCACCCTCGCGGGGATCCATCCCCCATGCCAGCCAGCCAGGTTCGCGCCACGTGCCATCAGCGGAGAATCCATCGGCTTGCCACACTTCGTATCTGAGATTCACCAGGAACTCGTGCATCCGCGCATTGGCAGCCTCGTTCTCAGCCCACGTTGGACGTGAAGTCCCCGGGTTGTATGCGGTCATGACCACGCACCGCTGTGTTCGACTCAAGCACTCCAAGGCTGGATCCACCCATTCACCTTCAGCTGGATCCAACGCGGCCACCAAGGCCTCCTCGTAAATCGCGAAGAGAGTCTCGCGCTCAGACATGTCACCATCATGCCAAGAGTCGTTTCACGGCTTCGGTCACGCGGACTCGATGAGTGCCACTCCCACCACGTACTTGCCCAAAGCCGTGACTTCGGCGTAGAGGCATCTGTCGTCAGGCGTTGAAACTGTGATTCGTGCGGCATCGCGTATCGAATCGACATCGACTACCGGCCATCGTGCCAACGAACCACCTAGTCCCAAACCGGTTGCTTTCGCCACTGCCTCTTTTGCCACCAGCAACTCGATCGCGCCAACCGACTCAGCTAGATCACGCTCATGGTCGGCAAGGGCTCGCGCCAGTTTGGAGACATCACGGTCTGCTCGCTCGACGTCTATGCCGATCGGAAGCGGAGCTATGGCTGCAAGCGCTACCCCTTCGGTGTGGGCGATCGATAAGCCCCACGTGCTACCGCGCAGTTGAGGTGCTCCCAAAGGCGTGACGTCGATCAGCGGGTGCTGCATGCCTGCACGATTCGCCGCACGAACAGCCGCATTGCGTCCCAGTACCCACTCAACCCAGCGCCTGCTACCAGGAGTCACTTCTGAGGGGGGGATGCTGCAACCGATGTGATCGAGGACATCCGCGGGGACCTCGGGTGAGTCGAATTCCCAACCCTCGAGGTAGAAGCGATTCTCGTGATGGGGCCACATCACTTCTTCGAGCACGGACGCAGTATTGCGCCTACCGGTGATTACCAAGGACCTGGTGCGTGAAAGACTCTCCTACCCCGAAATCGGGTAGGAGGAAGGGCTCACGGTGTCGAACAGCGTTCACGAGGAGCAGCTGTTCATCAACGATGCGCAGCGACTTCTCGATGAACACATAGCGCATCTTCGACATCGCATCCAGACCACGAAGGCGGCTCCCAGCACGGGCACCGGCCAGGATGAAATCGAACGAGAAGCTCTACTGGACAACCTGCACCAACAACTCCAAGCAAGTTTGGCAGCCCGGGCCAAAGTGTGCTTCGGCCGCATCACGTTCACGAACGCCGACGATCATCACATCGGTCGGATCGGTCTGAGGAATTCCGAGGGCGACGCAATGTTGCTCGATTGGCGAGCACCGCAAGCTGCTCCGTTCTACCAGGCCACAACCCAAGTACCGCTGGGCCTGTCACGGCGAAGGAGAATCGCGACCCGTTCGGGCGAGAAAGCCCCCGAAGTGACCCACGTCGACGACGAGGTCTTCGCCAACGGTCCGACTCTCGAAGATACCGGACCTGACGGATCTCGATCAGCGGGCGCAGCGGCCATGAACGCACCTCGCACCGGCCGAATGGCCGACATCTTGGCGTCCATCGCAGCCGACCAGGACGCCATCATTCGCAGTCCCCTCGAACAGATAACCGTGGTGGAGGGTGGACCGGGAACGGGCAAGACTGTGGTCGCCCTGCACCGAGCGGCCTGGCTCTTGTACACCTATCGCGAGCGGTTAGCTAAGGATGCAGTCCTCGTGATCGGACCCAGCAACGTCTTCTTGAAGTACATCGACCAGGTTCTTCCCAGTTTGGGCGAAACCGACGTGGTGCTCCTTACCCCCGCTCAGCTGTACCCGGATGTAAACCCGACTCGCGTGGACTCCACTGAGACCTCACGCATCAAAGGCGACGCGCGAATGGCGAAAGTCATCGAGTCGGCCATTGCGGCTCGCGTTCGTATTCCTGAATCAGATCTTGTCATTCGCACATCCACCGGTCTGCGTGTCCGACTGAGCCCCGAGCAGATACACGCAGCCTCTCGTGGGATCTCCCGCACCCGACACTTCCACGCCGGCAGGGACCCGTTCTTGCGAAGGGTGCTCATGGCGGCCGCTCGAAACGTGGCCAAGGACACTGGACATGATCCCGACGACACGGACTTCTGCCAAGACACGATCGCATCGCTCGTGGAAGACTCCAACGTACGCCGGGAATTGAATCTCATGTGGCTTCCGACCACTCCGGAGAAGATCATCGGACAGTTACTCACCGACCCCCGGGTTCTCGCGCGAGCTGCTCAAGATGTCCTGAGCAACACCGAGCAACGTCATCTGCTCCGAGAAATCCCACACGATTGGGCGGTCGACGATGTCCCGCTACTCGACGAGGCAGCATTCCTCCTCGGGCCTTGGTCCCCTTCTGCCCACACACCACGAGAGGACGACTACCGGGAACTGCAGGCCAGCGATGCTTACCTGATCAAGGCGGAGCGAACATCGCGCAGAGGCGCACCAGTGGCCGAACGCGCAATGGAGGATCGCGAGTGGGTCTATGGGCACGTGATCGTGGACGAGGCCCAAGAACTGAGCACCATGGCGTGGCGATCCATTCAGCGCCGAGCTTCTCGTAAATCGATGACGATCGTCGGTGATCTGCAGCAGTCATCTCATCCCGCGAGTCCGCGCAGCTGGGGTGAGGCGATTCATTGGGGCAAGGACAAGATCCACCTGCACACCTTGAGCGTTACCTACCGGATCACCCGACAAATCGCACAAGCTGCTACCGAGTTGCTGATCGCAGCAGGGGGCGATGCACCGATCCTGACCCCCATCCGGGACGGTGAACCAGTCACTCGGATCTCGGTTCCGCTGAACGACGTCCACGGCTACGTGTCGAGCGTCCGATCGACCGATGGACGCAATGCGGTGATCGTCCCCGATTCCTTCTATCGCGAGGCGCTCGAGGTATTCACGGGCAATCTCTACGGGTTCGATGACAATGCACTCGATGCTCCGGTTGCCTTGGTGACGGTTCAACAGGCCAAAGGCTTGGAATTCGATTGCGTGTTCCTCATCGATCCGGATCGATTAAGCGCACAGCACCCCCGTGGTGCGGACATCTACGTGGCAGCTACTCGTGCCACACAGACGCTGCACCTTGTTGACATCGCGGACCAGCGGTAGTCAGACGATCTCCGGCCCGTGCGGATCTCGATAGACCACGACCGGGCAAGGCGCGTGGTTGACGCACGCATTGGCTACCGAGCCCACGTGCACATCCGGCAGCACGCCGTGACCGTGCGCCCCCACAACGAGGAGGTCGGCCCCATGAGCCGCCATCGTCAATGCGACCGCAGGCCTTTCCTGGATGAGTCGCGCTTCCACCGGAACCCCTGGCACTGACGCCCGGGCCTCACGGACCACTCGCGTGAGCATCTCCTCGGCATCACGGGCGTAGTCCTCCTCTTGATAGGCGGGGGCCAAGAAGATCGTCCAAGGAATGACGAATCCCGTGACGGCTACTACCTCCAGATCCAGCGACCTTGCGTACCTCATCGACCATACGAGTGCCCGGGTGCTCTGGTCCGAACCATCGACTCCGACAACGACGAAACCCATAACCGCTCCCTACTGCATCTGAAATTCGAGGCTAGGCGCGCGCGAAGCGCTGATGCAAGGCTTGAGAACGGTCAATGCCCACGAACGTCGATGCGATTATGAGTAGGGCAGTTCCCCTGCGCGTGAGTCGCGTAAGGATTCGGTGATGTCTAAGGGTGCGTCGAGTTCGGTAGCCGACACCACACCTAGTTCCTTCATGCGACGCGCCTGCACCATGACTCGGCTGTCCAGTGAACCGATGAAGTCGTTGTATCCCTTAACTGCACTCATCAGGCCCTTGCGCAATGTGCCCAAGTGATCCACGGCCTTCTCCAGGCGTGTCAGCATCTCCGCGCCCGCCGCTCGGATCTCTTCGGCATTGTCGGCCATCAACTTGCGCTGGTAACCGAATTGGATCGTTCGGAGCATTCCCAAAATGGTGGTAGGTGTGGCGAGGACAACGTTGCGCGCGAAGACTTCCTGCAGCAGCAACCCGTTCCTTTCCAGTGCCGCAGAGAGCAATGACTCCAGTGGCAAGAACATCACTACGAATTCCGGACTGGTACTCGATTCCCAATAGCGCTTGGCACTTAGTTCCTTGGCGCGAGCGAGGAGATCATCGGCGTGCTTGCGCAGATGAGCATCGACTTGAGACTCGTCTTCGGACTGGATCGCTTTCCAGTACGCATCGAAGGGGAACTTTGCGTCGATCAATATCTCGCCACCACCAGGCATATCGACGACGATGTCGGGCCTCGCGGCGCCGGAATCGGTCGTCCGCGAATCCTGGCGACGGAAATGAACTCCTTCAACGAGGCCGGAGTGCTCTAGCAACTGCTCGAGTTGCATCTCACCCCATTGCCCTCGAGATTGCCCGGAGCTCATGGCTGTGACGAGCTGGCGCGTTGCGGTTTCCAGGGAGGTGTAATTGCGCTGGACACCTTCGATGTGGGTTCTCAGTTCCGCAGCGGCCTTGGCTCGCTCGATCTCGGCGGTCTGTGTTTGCTTGCGCAATCCCTCGAGGGCCTCGCGGACGGGTTCCAATCGCTCCTCGAGGGTTTTCGTGGTGGATTGCTCGTGTTGAAGTGACGAGCGATCGGATTCCAGGACCTTGATCTGGCCTTGGGCTTCCAACAATTGAGCCTGGATCCTGGCTGCCGCTGCTTCGCCCTCGGCCCTGACCAGAGCCTCGCGTTGCGTCAGTTCTCCGCGTGCGATCCGCCGAGCCACCAGCCAGCCGAGGGCAAGGCCGATCGCCAAAGCGACGATCACGGCGATCGCCACCACAGCTGACGTCATGAGCGTCCTTCCATCAGGCAAAGCAACACCGAGCCGACGGGCAAAGCGCCCCGACCGACCAAGGTCAGGCTA
This sequence comes from uncultured Rubrivirga sp., assembly GCA_964595675.1. Taxonomy (GTDB): domain Bacteria; phylum Actinomycetota; class Actinomycetes; order S36-B12; family S36-B12; genus S36-B12. The sequence continues at coordinate 5,585 of CAZQRR010000090.1, forward strand.
GCGGCGCGGTGTGACAAAGCGGGCGATCGTCGCTGCCGACGTTCCGGATGGGGGCGATACCCTCGAGGCGACCGCGAGGCGACCTCGAGGCGACCTCGTGACGCCATCAATCCACCGGTCGCAGGCCCCGAGCGATACGCAACAGTTGCTCGTAGGACATCCCCGTGCTGTCGATTCGGATATCGGTCGCTTCCGGCGCACCTGCGATCGTGGTGCGTGCGAGCAGGACGACCGACCCGCCGAATCTAGCGACGTCCCTGCGCTCACAACGCTTCCTGGAAGCCTCGGGTCCCTGGGCGCAGTTGGCATAGATCCGTGCCTGGACCGGGCGCTTGGCCCCCCGGTCCCCGATCTGAATGCGAAGGGTGTCCACGAGACGTTCACTGGAATGCTGAACCGGCTTGGCCGCCCACTTCGTCGCAGCCGCCTTCTGCGCCAGCGTGAAACTCGGCACCCTCCTGCCGTACGACGAGCCCGCGAAGGTGGCTCGCGAAGATCCTGATCCAAATGCCAGGACGTCGATTTCACGCTTGCGACTCAACCCCAGCGTGTAGGTGGGTTCCCACAAGAGCACCTGGCCCTGCAGTGCGCTTTCAGCCTGCGAGTAGGTGGACGTAGCCCGCACCACATCCGGAGACGCCCATGCTCCAGGGTTGCCCGTGAGCGTCACAGCAGCCGCGATCAAGGTGGCGAGGAAGGCTCGCGCGAAGAGCAAGCGTGGTGGGGCTGGGAGCACCGAAGTACTGTACGGGCGCGTTCGCTCAGCGCACCGAAGTGGTGTCCGACACCCGCGTGCACCACGAGCACCCGGTCAACGTCGCCTTGACGATGCTTCGAGCCGGAAGCGTTCGATCGAGCACAACGTCGAATGTCCCTTCCTCGACCGGCACTCGGGATGCGACCGTCCACTGTGACCTGCCAGGCGAGCGGTAGCGGATCTCCACGATTCCCGTCGCGAAGTCACGTCCAGCCTCCACTGCACCGGAGATTCGGGTACCGCCCTTGATCGCGGTGGCGTTCAGATCCGACATCGTGGACGTGGCAGGTCGCACCCAGAAAGTGAGTGCGTCCAAGGGGAACGCCTGTTCCTGGGATGGCTCGATCGCGCGTATGACGCTATTCAGTCGGTATTCGCCAGTGCCATCTGCCGGACACACGAAGATCTCATCGAGCAGCTGGCCCGATACCGGGTCACCGGGAAGGACCAGGAACGTCCCCTCATTCGCAACGGAGGGGTCAGTGGCCTTCGTGACCGTGAGCTCCCCGATGATCGAGGTGTCGTCAGCTCGCCCGTAGGAGACCAGGATGGGAATGAGGAGGCATTCTCCTTCTTGGAATTGCCAATCGTTATCGATGGCCAGTGAAAGCTTGACCGACGCCACTTCCCCCGGTGGGGTTTCGACGATCACAGCCGACGACGGCCCCATGTGAGCGACCAGCGCCAAAAACGCTGCTGAAGTCACGAGTCCTACGCGCCTTCGAGTGTTCACGATGCATCACACTTCAGTCGGCTTCTGGGACCAATCGTGGATCACGCTGGTGCGCAGGACGACGTCCTGGACCGATCGATTCCGTCGGCTCACCAGAGCCCACAGAATGCCCACTTGGAACAACACGCAGAAGGCGGATCGGACCGCGGCCAGTTTCCACGACGGCCGTTGGTCATGTCGGTTGAGGACACGCACTCCCATGAGTTTCTGGCCGGCGCTTCGTCCATTCGTCGCCCACTCCCACGTCCAGTAGACCCACATCACGAAGTAGCCACCGAGCACGAAATATCCGGCCTGCGGCATGCCGTAGTTCACCATTGGGTTGAAGACCAGCAGGAACAACCAGACTCCAACCCAAATTCCGATCATGATGGCGCCGACGATCACCACGTCGATGACCGCGGCTATCACCCGAGTGAAGAAACCAGCCCGCTCCCCTTGCATCGCCCTTGCTGCGACCGGCAGTGTTTGCAGCTCCAGCCCGTCGGAGATGTCATGGGACTGCTGGAACTCGCGGAAGGATGTCATGACCGTTGTCCGGATTCCGAACTCTCATCCGTTGCCACCGCATCCAAATCACGACCCTTGCGACGCAGCAGCACGGTATCGATGACCTTTGCCACGAAGTCATCCGTACGTG
>CAZQRR010000091.1:0-7695 GCA_964595675.1 uncultured Rubrivirga sp.
CAACTGTCGATCGGCGCCGACGGTCAGGGCAACTCCACCGAGCACATCAAGCACATCATGAGCGAGTCGATGGAAGCCCTGATCCACCACTTCAAGTTGGTCACCGAGGGCTTCACCGTGCCGCCAGGTCAGGCGTATGCGGCCGTGGAGTCTCCTCGCGGTGAACTGGGTGCGCATGTGGTGAGTGCTGGCGGCACCCGTCCGTATCGCGTGCACTTCCGCGACCCGTCGTTCAACAACCTGCAAGCAACCGCTCCCATGTCCGAGGGAAGCATGGTCGCCGACGTCATCGCCGCCGTCGCGAGCATCGATCCGGTCATGGGCGGCGTGGACCGATAGGAACCATCGATGCCGATCACTGAAACCACGCGCGAGCAGATGCGCGAGATCGCCGCGCGCTATCCGAGCGCGCGCAGCGCGCTGCTGCCGATGCTGCACCTGGCGCAAAGTGAAGAGGACGAGATCACCACGGACGGCATCAATGCCTGCGCTGAGGTCCTAGGCATCACTTCCGCCGAGGTGACCGCCGTCGCCACCTTCTACACGATGTACAAGCGCACGAAGGTCGGCAAGCATCACATCGGCGTGTGCACGAACACGCTGTGCGGTCTGCTCGGTGGCGACGCCGTGTGGGATGCGCTAACCGATGCAACGGGCGCCGGCCACAACACGGCGAGTGCCGACGGCGAGTTCTTCCTAGAGCGCATCGAATGTCAGGCAGCGTGCTCAAACGCACCCGTCATGACTGTGGACTGGGAATACATGGACGACGTCACGCCGAGCAGTGCCGTCGACATCATCGAGAAGCTACGGCGCGGCGAGCAGGTTCAGTCGACCCGCGGCCCGGTGATTCGCGACTTCGAAGCCACCGAACGAACGCTCGCCTTTCCCGATGATGGTCTTGCCGACGCACCGAGCGTGGACGCCAAGATGCTCGCCGGTTTGGAGATAGCCAAGGAACGGGGAATGTCGGGAAGGGAGATCCGATGACAACTCCATTGACTCCGGTCATCACCGAGTTCTGGGATCGACCCGACCTCTACACCCTCGACGGCTACCGCGCAGTCGGCGGCTACACCGCTCTGGCCAAGGCACTGCAGACCGATCCCGATTCGATCATCGGACAGGTGAAGGACTCCGGACTTCGGGGCCGTGGTGGCGCGGGTTTCCCCACCGGCATGAAGTGGGGATTCGTCCCGCAAGGTGACGGCAAGCCGCATTACCTGGTTGTCAACGCCGACGAATCCGAGCCGGGAGCCTGCAAGGACATCCCGATCATGATGGCCAACCCGCACGCACTGGTGGAGGGCGTGATCATCGCCTCCTATGCGATCCGCGCAAATCATGCCTTCATCTACATCCGTGGCGAGGTCCCCAACGCGATCCGCAAAGTAGCCTTCGCCGTCCGGCAGGCGAAAGAAGCCGGCCTGATCGGGACGAACATCCTCGGCAGCGGCTTCGACCTCGATGTGGTGGTGCACTCCGGTGCCGGCGCGTACATCTGCGGTGAGGAAACCGCGCTGCTGGATTCGCTCGAGGGTTACCGAGGGCAGCCGCGGTTGAAGCCACCGTTCCCCGCCGTTGCCGGTCTATATGCGTCGCCCACGGTCATCAACAACGTAGAGACCATCGCGAACGTCCCGTACATCGTCGACCGCGGCGTTGAGTGGTTCCGCCAATTCGGCACCGAGAAGTCCCCGGGCTTCAAGGTGTTCGCTGTGTCCGGTCACGTCAAGCGTCCGGGGATCTACGAGGCACCACTGGGCATCACCATGCGCGAGCTTCTGGACTACGCCGGCGGCATGCGCGATGGCAGCGAGGTGAAGTTCTGGATCCCGGGCGGATCCTCGGTTCCGATGCTCACCCCCGAGCACCTGGATCTCCCGCTCACCTACGAGGCGATGGCCGAGGCCGGCACCATGCTCGGTACCGGCACACCAATGGTGTTCGACCAGACCACCAGCGTGGTCAAGGCCGTCACCCGTTGGCTTGAGTTCTACAAGCACGAGTCCTGCGGCAAGTGCACGCCGTGTCGCGAGGGCACGTATTGGATCACCGGCGTGCTCGAGAAGTTCGAGCACGGTCACGGCACCGAAGGTGAGATGGAAACTCTGGTGAATCTGTGTGGACAGATCGCCGGCCGTTCCTTCTGCGCCCTCGGTGATGCAGCGGCCACCCCGTACCCGGCGGCACTCAAGTACTTCCGCGACGAGTTCGAGGCCGCCACTCACACGTCGGCCGATGAACAGTTCGACCCCGTCGCTTCTTACGTGTTCGCCGGAGCTGGTGCGCGATGACCATCACGAGCGAGCCAACCGGTGGAGCCGACGTAGCCATCCCAACCGAACTCGTCACCGTCATCATCGACGGCGTTGCGGTAGGGGTTCCCAAAGGCACGCTCGTCATCCGCGCCGCGGAGATGCTCGGCATCGAGATCCCGCGCTTCTGCGATCACCCGCTGCTCGATCCGGTTGCCGCGTGCCGTGCCTGCCTGATCGAGATCGACGGTGTGCCCAAGCCGCAACCGGCGTGTGCGCAGGTGGTGAGCGATGGCATGCAGGTGCACACCCAGTACTCCTCCGAAGTTGCGCGGTTGGCCCAAGAGGGCGTCTTGGAGTTCTTGTTGGTCAACCACCCCCTCGACTGTCCGGTTTGCGACAAGGGTGGTGAATGCCCGCTGCAAAACCAGGCGATGAGCGTGGGTCGACCGGAGTCGCGCTTCACCGAGGAGAAGCGCACCTTCGAAAAGCCCATCAATGTCAGCGCTCAGATCCTGTTGGACCGCGAACGCTGCGTGTCGTGTGCTCGCTGCACCCGCTTCGCCGATCAGATCGCCGGCGATCCGATGCTGGAATTGCTCGAGCGTGGTGCGCAGCAGCAGGTGGGTACCGCCGACGATCAACCCTTCGACTCCTACTTCTCCGGCAACACGATCCAGATCTGTCCGGTCGGTGCGCTCACCAGTGCCACGTACCGCTTCCGTGCGCGCCCCTTCGACCTGGTGTCGGTGCCGGTGAGCTGCGAACACTGCGCATCCGGTTGTTCACTTCGGACCGACTATCGGCGCAGCACCGTCACCCGCCGGCTCGCGTGGGACGATCCCCAGGTCAACGAGGAATGGAACTGCGACAAGGGTCGCTTCGCCTTCGTCTATCAGCAGCAGGGCCGCATCGAGTGGCCGTTGGTTCGAGAGAACGGTGAACTTCGCACTGCTTCATGGCCTGAGGCTCTTGCCGTTGCCGCGCGTGGCTTGCAGTCCGCCGGCAACGACACCGCGGTAGTGGTGGGTGGTCGCAGCACGATGGAGGACGCCTACGCCTACTCCCGGTTCGCCCGGGTGGCGCTGGGAACCGACAACATCGACTTCCGCGCGCGTGCGAACTCCGAAGAAGAACGTGAGTTCCTCGCCGCGCACATTGCCGGCACACCGATCAAGGTCGAGTACGCGGACCTGGAGAAGGCACCGATCGTGTTGCTCGTGGCCTTCGAGCCCGAGGATGAATCGCCGATCGTGTTCCTGCGCCTGCGCAAGGCTGCAAGCAACAACGTGACCATCGCATCCGTTGCCGCCGGAGCCACTCGGAGCCTGGAGAAGATGAACGGCACGCTCGTTCCAGCGGTCCCCGGCCAGGAAGCAGTTGCTCTGGCGAACCTTCCGCAGGACATCCGCGACGCGCTGAGCCAGCCCGGTGCGGTGATCATGGTGGGCGAACGCGCCGCGAGTGCGCCGGGAACCCTCACGGCAGTGGCTGAGTTGTCCCAGCAAACGGGTGCGTCCCTGGCTTGGGTGCCGCGGCGTGCAGGTGAGCGCGGTGCACTTGACGCGGGAGCCCTTGCTGGGCTGCTGCCCGGTGGCCGTCCACTTACCGACCCTGCTGCGCGTCGCGAGGTCGCTCAGATCTGGGGTATCGACGAAAGTGCGTTACCGCAGCCCGGTCTGGCCGGCGTGCCGTTGCGCGATGCCCTGGATGCAGGTCGAATCCGCGGGATCGTCGTCGGCGGAGTGGAGCTCGGCGACTACCCCCACGATGCCGCCGAGGCACTCGGCAAGGTCGACTTCATCGTCTCGCTGGAGAACCACCATTCGGCCGTGACCGAGATCGCCGACGTCGTCCTGCCGGTGGGCGTGGTGACAGAAAAGTCGGGGACGTTCCTGGATTGGGAGGGTCGCCCGCGTCCGTTCGGACAAGTGTTCCGCGACGCCATGATGGGTTCGGATGCCTCGGTCCTGGCAATGCTCGCCGACTCGATGGGTCACTCCCTGCCCGGATCGGTGAACGAACTGCGCGCGCAGATGGGTCGCCTGGGCCCATGGACCGGTGCCCGCACCACCATGAGCCCCGTCGCCCCAGCCCCAGCACAAGATGGCGTACACCTGGCCACCTGGCGTCTGCTGCTCGACCTGGGCGTGATGCAGGAAGGCGATCCGCACCTGGCGGCCACCGCGCGCCCCACGGTCGCTCGGATGTCGACTGCAACGGCCACGACCCACGGCATCGGTGATGTGGCGACGGTCCAGGGGCCGGCCGGATCCATCGCGGTACCGGTCGAGATCGACGATTCGATGATCGATTCGGTTGTCTGGCTGCCGATGAACTCGCAAGGTTGCCGGATCTACCGGGACCTGGGTGCTGGCTACGGCCACCTCGTGACGATCAGCGCAGGAGGCCTCGCATGAGCGATGGACAGTTCGGCATCTTCGGTGGCGACCCCTGGTGGTTGGTACTCGGCAAGTCGGTTGCCGTCTTCGCCCTCCTGGTACTTCTCACTCTCTTCACCATCTGGTGGGAGCGTCGCGTCGTCTCGCGCATGCAGAACCGCATCGGGCCGAACCGTGTCGGACCGCAAGGTTTGCTGCAGTCGTTGATGGACGGCTTCAAACTGGCTTTCAAGGAAGAGATCATCCCCAAGGCCGCGCACGTGGGCGTCTACTGGATCGCTCCTGTCATATCGGCCACCGCCGCATTCGTCGCCTTCGCGGTGATCCCCTTCGGGCCCACGGTCTCGGTGTTCGGCGTGGAGACCCCGCTGCAGTTGACCGACTTCCCGGTCTCGGTTCTCTACGTGTTGGCCATCGCGAGCATCGGCGTCTATGGCCTGGTGCTCGCAGGCTGGTCGTCGGGATCCACGTACCCGCTGCTGGGTGGGCTTCGCTCCACCGCGCAGGTGATCTCCTACGAGATCGCGATGGGCCTGTCTTTCGTTGCGGTATTCATCTACGCCGGCTCGATGTCCACTTCGCAGATCGTGGCCGCCCAGCAGCCGATCTGGTTCGCGGTCATCTTGCTGCCGAGTTTCCTGATCTACGTCACCTCGATGGTGGGGGAGACGAACCGCGCACCGTTCGACCTTCCCGAAGCCGAAGGCGAACTCGTGGGTGGCTTCCACACCGAGTACTCGTCGTTGAAGTTCGCGATGTTCTTCCTCGCGGAGTACATCAACATGGTCACCGTCTCGGCTCTCGCCACCACACTCTTCCTCGGCGGCTACCTCGCACCGTGGCCTCTCTCCTTGTGGGAAGGCGCAAACTCCGGCTGGTGGCCGGTGCTGTGGTGGCTGATCAAGGTGCAGTTGTTCATCTTCATCTTCATCTGGTTGCGCGGCACACTCCCGCGCTTGCGGTACGACCAGTTCATGAAGTTCGGCTGGAAGGTGCTCATCCCTGCTGCGCTCGTGTGGGTGATCGTCGTCTCCATCGCCCGTTTGTTCCGCAGCGATGTCGGCTTGACCAACACCGAACTGCTCATCAGCGGCGCGGTGATCATCGCCGTTCTGCTCGGCGCTTCCTGGTTGTTGCAGATCCGTTCGGACCGCCGCGCGCAGCAGCGCATCGATGATGACGAGGACAGCGCTCGTAGGGCCAATGAGGTGCTGACCGGGGTGGCCACCGGACATCCGGTGCCACCACTTCCGGGTCAGCGTTTCGAGTACACACCGCGCAGGGCGACTGTGACCACTTCGGAGATCACCAGCACAACCAGTAACGACCTGAGGGAGGACACCGATGCCTGAGCTACCTCAAGCCGTTCGCGGCTTCGGTGTGACTTTCACGACCATGTTCAAGAAGGTCGTCACCGAGCAGTACCCCGAGGACAAGAAGCCCACCAAGCCTCGCTTCCACGGTCGCCACCAGCTCAACCGCTGGGCCGACGGCCTGGAGAAGTGCGTGGGGTGCGAGCTGTGCGCCTGGGCCTGCCCGGCCGATGCGATCTACGTAGAGGGAGCGGACAACACCGACGAGGAGCGATACTCGCCGGGGGAGCGCTACGGACGCGTCTACCAGATCAACTACCTGCGCTGCATCTTCTGCGGTTTGTGCATCGAAGCGTGCCCCACTCGCGCACTCACCATGACCAACGAATACGAACTTGCCGATAGCAGCCGCGGCGACTTGATCTACGAGAAGGACCAACTCCTCGCGCCGCTGCTGCCCGGTATGGTTGCGCCGCCTCACCCCATGGTGCCGGGCACAACCGAGCAGGACTACTACGCGAACAAGGTCACCGGAGCAGTGCTAGATCCAAGGCCAGAACAGCAGAAAACCGCCGTCGCTTCGCACACCGAAGCCGAGCAGGCCTCATGACCGGTGGTGAGGTAGGAACCGGCGAGGCGATCGTCTTCTGGGTCAGTGGCACCCTCGCGGTCATCGGGGCCCTGGGCATGGTCATCTCGCGCAAGGCGGTCCACAGCGCACTGTTCATCGCTTTGACCATGATCAACTTGGCGATCTTGTACGTGGCGAATGCGGCCCCGTTCCTGGGAATGGTTCAGATCATCGTCTACACCGGCGCGGTCATGATGCTGTTCCTCTTCGTGCTCATGGTGGTGGGCGTCGACTCCTCCGACTCCCTCATCGAGACAATCAAGGGTCAGCGCGTGGCGGCCCTGCTGCTGGGCATCGGCTTCTCGATCCTGCTCATCGCCGGTCTGGGCAACGGCCTGATGGAAACGTCCTCGGTCGGACTCGACGCCGCTAACTCTGCATATGGCGGCAACGTCGAAGGCCTTGCGTACTTGATCTTCAGCGATTTCGTGGTGGCCTTCCAGGTGACCGCTGCGCTGCTCATCACTGCCGCGATGGGCGCGATGATCCTCACCCACCGCGAGCGCTGGATGCCCAAGAAGACCCAACGCGAGCTGTCTCAGGAGCGATTCGCCTCAGGTCGACACCCCGGCCAGCTACCGCCACCCGGTGTGTACGCGCGAAGCAACGCGGTGGACACCCCCGCACTACTCCCCGATGGCAGCACTAGCGATCTGAGCATCCCCGAGCCGCTGCGCGCTCGCGACGACGTGCGCGAGGTCAACGAGGCCGATCTCGAGGAGATCCGACAGATCGCGGCGGGCGGATCCGTGGTCGAGGGTGCATCGGACGGAAGTGAGGGGGAGCGGAAGTGAACCCGGCCAACTACGTCCTACTGTCCGCCCTGCTGTTCAGCATCGGTGCCATCGGCGTCCTGGTGCGCCGCAACGCGATCATCGTCTTCATGTCCGTCGAACTCATGCTCAACGCCGCCAACCTCGCCTTCGTGGCGTTCGCGCGGATGAACGGCAACCTCGATGGCCAGATGGTCGCCTTCTTCGTGATGGTCGTCGCCGCTGCCGAAGTGGTGGTGGGCCTGGCGATCATCGTGACGATCTTCCGAACCAGACGATCGGCATCGATCGACGAACCGAACTTGCTGAAGTACTGAC
>CAZQRR010000092.1:0-7661 GCA_964595675.1 uncultured Rubrivirga sp.
ATCGAGGCGGCAGTGGCTCAGGAGTTCGGCATTCCACCGTCCATGGTGGACATCAAGCACGGTCATGCCGCGCGCAAGAAGGAATTGAGCCTCTTCGTGCCTGACAAAGCGAAAGCCGAGGCAACCCTTCAGCGTCTGCTCGCCGCGGGCGAGGACTGAACGTGGCAATCGACGTCGAGCATGCGCGATCTTTGGATCGCACCGATCCCCTCGCCGCCTTCCGCGATCGGTTCGTCATCACCGACCCGGGCATGTGCTACCTGGACGGGAATTCCCTCGGCCGGCTCCCCAAGGCCACGGCCGAGGCGGTCCAAAAGGTGACCGTCGAAGAGTGGGGCGGGGAACTCGTTACCGGCTGGAGCCATTGGATCGATATGGCGCAGATGGTCGGTGATCAGTTGGGATCGGTGGTACTTGGGGCGAAACCTGGTCAGGTCCTTGCGACGGACACCACGTCGGTGAACTTGTATCGCTTGGCGATTGCGGCGATCAAGGATCGACCCGGACGTTCGACGATCGTGGTCGATGAAGCGAACTTCCCGACGGATCGCTACATACTTCAGGGAATTGCAGACGACCTCGGGCTTCGACTCGTGACGATCCCCAACGAGGATCCGACGGTGGCTGAGTTCGAACGCATCACCCCGGAATTGTTGGCGCAATACGTGAACGACGATGTCGCCTTGGTCTGCTTGCAGGTCATCAACTACCGCTCGGGGGCTCGGCAGGAAGTTGCTGCCCTCACCGAAGTTGCGCGTTCACGCGGGGCGTACCTGCTCTGGGATGCATCGCACGCGGTAGGCGCGCTTGATCTGCAGTTCGATGCTTGGGGCGTGGAGTTGGCGATCGGGTGCACGTACAAGTACTGCAATGCCGGACCGGGGGCCCCCGGTTGGCTTTACGTTCGCTCGGAATCACAGGACGTACTGGATGCACCCATCCAGGGGTGGTTCGCTCAGCGGGATCAATTCACGATGGGTCCTGAGTTCGATCGGGCACCTGGCATTCGGGGCTTCCAGATCGCCACACCGCCGGTCACAGGCTTGACGAGCATCGCCACGTCCATGTCCTTGATCGAGGAAGTGGGTATGGCTGCCATCGAAGCCAAGGCCGGCGCGGGTACCGACTTCATGATCGAGCTATTCGACGCATGGCTATCTCCCATGGGCTTCGAACTCACAACTCCTCGTGGCTCCGCCGATCGTGGCGGCCACGTGTCGCTTACGCACCCGGAAGCGGCTCGCATCGCGGTGGCGATGCGCGACGTTGCGAATGTGATCCCCGATTACCGCAAGCCGGACACGATCCGAGTCGCCGTTGCTCCGCTGTATACCTCGTACGAGGAGATCTACACCGGTTTCGAGAGAACGCGGGATCTGGTGTCCTCTGGCCGTTACCGCGAAATTGCATTGACAGAAGGTGGAGTCACATGACAGATCAATCCCCCGCCCTCAACTACATGAACTACCTCGCCGTGGACGAACTGCTGTCCTTGCAACGACCGGTCTCCGACGGCCCCGAGCACGATGAGCTGCTCTTCATCACAATCCACCAGGTTTACGAATTGTGGTTCAAGCAACTACTCCACGAACTCGAACAGGCCCAAAGACAGATGGCCTCCGGCGACACCCAGCACGTTCTCGCGACGTTGAACCGCGTGAAGGCGATCCTGGCGGTGTGCATACAGCAGGTAGACGTGCTCATCACGATGACCCCGCTGCAGTTCGGAACCTTCCGAAGCCGCTTGGCGAGTGCAAGTGGTTTCCAATCTGCGCAGTTCCGCGAACTCGAAGCCCTACTCGGGCGTCGGGATGGGAACTTCGCGTCCCACCTGCTCCCTGAGCATCGACGGAAGGTCGAGGACCGGTTACGCGCCCCGTCGCTGTGGGACTCGGCGCTGGGCTACTTGGACGGTGCCGGCTTCGCGATACCCCAGGAGATCCTCGAGCGTGATGTCAGTCAGCACTATGCGTCTGACCCGCGCGTGCGGGAAGCCGTCCTGGAGGTCTACCGCAGTGGCCACCAGGCGGGCCTTGTCCTCGAGCAACTCGTGGACATTGAAGTCAGCTTGCGCGAGTGGCGCTTTCGTCACGTGATGATGGTCGAGCGCACCATCGGCACCAAACAGGGCACCGGTGGTTCCAGCGGAGTCGGCTACCTGTCCTCCACGCTCCAGCATCCGCACAGCTTTCCCGAATTGTGGGAAGCCCGCGCAGGGTTCTGATGCCGCACGCCAACGTGTTGGCTCACACGAGCGCAGCAAACGAACTCGGTCTGATCGGGGAGTGGCTGGATGCGCAAGGTTGGTCATACGAGCGGTTATGGCGGGAGGACTTCCCGGTCGTCCCCGATGCCGACGCCCTGATCGTGCTCGGCTCGTTCGACAGCGTGGCGAGCGGGCACTGTGCCGCATGGGCGCCATCGGAGATGCGCGTAGTGCGCGAGTGGATCGACTCCGGCCGGACCTACCTGGGGGTGTGCTTCGGGGCGCAGGTCCTCGCCAGTGTCTTGGGTGGCAAGGTCGAGCGGCGGCCACGCTTCTACCGGAAGATCGAGGAGATCCCCTGGTCCGACGGCACCCGGCGGGGCCCCTGGATCCTGTGGCACGAGGACATCATCACTTCAGTCGGCACCGGCAAGGTGATCAGCGAACTCCCGCACGCCGTAGTGGCCCTCCAGGCAGGAAACGCGTGGGGTGTCCAGGCTCACATCGAACTGGACTCCGCCGGGCTCGAGAGGTTGGCACGGTCCCTCGGGGCACCTCCCGACGTCTGGTCACCCCTAGTCGACGCACTAGCCGCTTCGAAGGACCGAACGCGGGCCGCGACCTTCGCATTTCTCGATCAGGCACTACTCAGGAAACCGACCTAGACTGCCTGACTATGTTGACAAACTCCAAGGCGAAGAAGGTTGGCAACCACCCGACGCGCCAACGGCTGCTCACTGCGGTCGTAGAGATGATGGACGACACACCACCGGAGGACATCCACTCCGAATACGTCCTTCAGGAAACCGGTATCTCCCGCGGGTCGCTCTACCACCACTACGAGGACTTCACCGAACTACTCGAAGACGCGATGCTGTATCGCTTCTCCGCTGGTGTCGAGGCGTCGACGGGTGCGATCCAGAGCATTGTGGCCAGCAGCAACAACCAGGAAGAATTCCTGACGCTCCTCGAAGGCGTCACCCGCGCCACACAGAGCCGCGAGCTGGCCGACTCACGCTTTGATCGTGCGCGGATGCTCGCCATGGCGCAGTACAACCACAGGTTCCGGGCCAAGCTCGCGAAGGTTCAAGATCGGCTCACGGACGCTCTCACTGAATGTTTTGCCCAGGCCCAAGACAAGGGATGGCTGAATCAGAACTTCCAGCCGCGAACCGGTGCGATCTTCATCCAGGCGTACACCCTGGGCAAACTCGTCGACGACGTCAGCGACACGCAGATGGATGACTCCGACTGGGAGAACCTGATCACCCTCATCGCTGACCGGGCATTAGCTACCAACGAACGAGACTGACGCCGTCCTCGTGCCAGGCTGGTCCTGGCAGGGCGAGGAGGTCGCGTGTTCACGGACAGACGGCAAGCGGGCCAGGAGTTAGCGCACGCACTGTCCTCGAAGGCTGACACGACACCGGTGGTTCTGGCACTTCCTCGTGGTGGCCTACCTATCGCTCGCGAAGTGGCACTCGAGTTGGCCGCCCCCCTCGATGTGCTGATCGTGCGCAAGCTCGGTGCGCCGATGAATCCGGAGTTCGCTATCGGTGCCGTGGGCGAGGGAAATGTAGCTGTGCTCGATCAATTGTCGATCGCGGCCCTCGGCGTGAGCGACGTGATGCGCGATCGCTTGATCACCGACGCGATGAGTGAGATCGAGCGCCGAATCGCGTTGTATCGCCACGGCCGAGCTCTCACGGACGTGGCCGGTCGGAATGTGATCATCGTCGACGACGGATTGGCCACCGGTGCAACCGCGGAAGCGGCCGTGCGCGTCGTTCGCGCACTTGGAGCCGACCGTGTGACCTTGGCGGTTCCGACCGGATCGCACCAGGCTGTCGATCGGCTTACACCGCTGTGCGATGAAGTCGTCTGCTTGGAAATGCCCGAGTACTTCGAAAGCGTGGGAGGGCAATACGAATCCTTCCCCCAGGTCCCGGACGACGAAGTGGCGGCGATGCTCGTTGTCTAGTGAAAGCGTGGCTCATGAGCGTGTTTGTGATCGTCGGATTGCTGCGAAACTGGAATGTGACGCAGCGGTCGAGATCGACATCGGCTCACGTACATCGTTGCCCGGACACTGTCGCGTGCCCAGCGAGGCCAAGGGCTTAGTTGTGTTCGTGCACGGCAGCGGTAGCAGCCGCCACAGTCCACGCAACAAGTTCGTCGCCGATGCCCTCAACAGTCACGGCTTGGGAACGCTGCTGTTCGACCTGCTCACTGAGAGTGAAGGAACCCGGCGTCAGAATGTCTTCGACATCGACCTACTCGCCGATCGAGTGGCAGGGGCGAGATCCTGGTTGGCGAGTCAACCGCACCTGAGGGATCTTCCCGTCGGATTGTTCGGTGCCAGCACCGGTGCGGCTGCCGCCTTGGTTTCGGCGGCTTTGCAGCCCGCGGGCGTGAGCGCCATCGTCTCGCGTGGGGGCAGGGTCGACCTCGCAAGCAGATGGCTACCCAAGGTCACAGCCCCAACGCTGTTCATCGTCGGCGGGCTCGATGAAGCGGTCCTGGAGTGGAACGAACAGTCCGCTCGTTTGCTTCGGTGCGAGCACCGCGTCGACGTGGTTCCGAGGGCATCACACCTGTTCGAGGAAGCCGGTGCCCTTGAGACCGTGGCAGATCTCGCAGGAGACTGGTTCACGCAGCACTTCGCCTGGTAGTCGCCCGGCGTGGGGCACATCAAACCTCCCAGCCCATCCCTACCCTGAGGTCATGCAGCAGCAGACCTTCGGCAAGTTGTTCCTCACCGGTGGCGTCGCAGGTGTTCTCGGTGGCGCTGTTTCGTTCATAGTTTGGTGGATCGCCACGTTGATCGGCATGTCCGATCAAGTCAACGTGATGGGTCAGGGCATGCAGGCCCTGCAGTGGTACCAGTTCATCGTGTTCGGCATGTTCTCCGGCTTCGGCGGAGGTGCCGTGGCGGGCCTGCTGCGCACGCGGGCGAACGGTGCGCAGGTCTTCACGATCATCTCGGTGATCGTCCTGGTGCTGTCCTTCGCCACGCCACTGCTGAACCAGGCGGACACCGAGTGGTTGACCAAGATCGTCCTGCTGGCCACCCACGTGATCGTCTTTCTCGCGGTGGTGCCCACACTTCGGCGGCGAATGTCCTAGCACCTTCCGGGTCCTACTGGCTCCCCCAATTGGACTCGAACCAATAACCCTTCGATTAACAGTCGAATGCTCTGCCAATTGAGCTATGGGGGATCGAAGCGAGAGGAACCTTACCAAGGCCAGCGATGACTGTCGGCGGCCCTCCGGTTTCGACTAGATCCCCAACGACGACCGCAGTTCCTCCAAGACCTGGTCGGCCCACGCCCGCAGCGCCGCGTCGGCTGGATCCAGCCCAGCATCGAAGACCACCGACCAACGGATGTCGTCGAGCCCACCGCCAGGTGCACGCCGGGCGACGAATTGGGCACCAGCCCGGTCACCTTGTTCCCGATGCTCGGACACCACCACCGTGTCGGTCACTCGATCCCGTACAGCCGCCGGCAGTTCCCTGGGATCATCCACATGGATGCGGATGCGCTGCGCACCCGCTACCCCTTGGAAGTCGATCACTAGATCGGGTTGTTCCCACGTGCCCTTGATCACGTCCTGCCACATGATGCGCGCGCCCGAACGTTGCTCGTATAGAGCCAAATCCGTTGCGACAACATGGGTCGTGTCCGCATCTTCGACATCACCGACCCCCCAGGCGATGACGCGTTCGGTGTCGGGAACTCCGATGGCTCGACGGACATCGCCAGTTAGTCGTCCTCGTTTCATCGCAGGAGTCTCATGCTTGGCCGACAGCTTCCTTCAACAGGCTGCGCCGATATTGCTGCAGCGCCTGCAGTTCCTGGCCCAACTGCTCCTGCTCGGCTGACTCCTCAGCTCGCTGCAATCGACCCATCAGCTCCTCGACGCGACGACCGGCGTCGATTTCGAGTAAACGTGCGATCACTCCGATGGCATATCGCGAATCATGACCATCCATGGCCGGAAGCGGCTCCACCGCGAGTTCGCGCACGAGTGAGCGGACGTCGTCGTCGGGACACGCGTCCAGAACGGAATCGATCCAGGCCAGACCTTCTTTATCCGGTTGCGGACCGCCAGCGGAAACGATCGCTTCGTGCACCCGAACGGCGCGGGGGTGGGTGAAAGCCGGTGTTTCCACACTGGCGTACCACTGCGAGACAACACCCGGGTGCTGCAATGCGCACTTCAATGCTTCGCGTTCCACCACCAGCGCCGGATCTCCCGGGCGCGGGGCTCGAACGCCGGTTGACCCCCCACCAGCAGATGCTGCAGGTGCTCCCCCACCCACTGCCTTCGACACCTCGTTCACATCCATGCCGAGCCAGCCGGCTAACCGGCGCGTGTATTCGGGGCGAAGCGCGGAGTCGCGAATCTTGGCAACGATCGGTGCTGCATCACGCAATGCCGAGATGCGCCCTTCGGCGGAATCGAGGTCGTAGGCACCAATGGTGGACTTGATGGCGAACTCGAACAGTGGCACGCGGTTGTCCACCAAGGCGCGTACCGCGGTGTCCCCTTGCTGCAGGCGCAGATCGCATGGGTCGAGTCCGGATGATTCGACGGCCACGAAGGTCTGCGAGACGAATTTCTGATCCTCGGAGAAGGCGCGCATCGCGGCCTTTTGCCCCGCGGCATCGCCATCGAAGGTGAAGACGACCTGACCCTTCATCTGATCGTCGTCCATGAGCAGCCGGCGCAGCACCTTGATGTGGTCCGCGCCGAAGGAGGTTCCACATGTGGCCACCGCGGTAGTCACGCCCGCAAGGTGGCAGGCCATGACATCCGTGTAGCCCTCGACGATGACCGCCTGCTGATTCTTGGAGATCTCCTTGCGCGCCAGATCGATGCCATACAGCACCTGGCTCTTCTTGTAGATCGGAGTCTCCGGGGTGTTCAAGTACTTCGGGCCGTCGTCGTCATCGGTCAACTTGCGCGCACCGAAGCCGATGACGTCACCGCCGAGATCACGAATCGGCCAGACCAGCCGACCTCGGAAACGGTCGTAGACCCCGCGGTTGCCCTGGCTGACCAGGCCGCCGGCGAGCAGTTCCTCGTCGGTGAATCCCCTGCCTCGCAGGTGCGAGGTGAGCGCATCCCATGATTGCGGAGCGAAACCGACCCCGAAGTGTTCGGCGGTTGCCGCATCGAAACCACGGGAGGTGAGGAACTCCCGGCCCACCTGCGCGGCTGGTGAGGAGAGTTGCTCGGCGTAGAAACCGGCAGCGATCTTGTGGGCCTCCACTAATCGGGTACGTACGCCCTGCTGCTTGTTGATGGCCGCGCCACCTTCGACGTACCGCAATTGCACGCCGGTCTTCTCCGCCAGCTTCTCGATGGTCTCGGCGAAGGACAGGTGGTCGACCCTTTGCACGAAGTTGATGACGTCGCCGCCCTCACCGCAGCCGAAGCAGTACCACAT
>CAZQRR010000093.1:0-2649 GCA_964595675.1 uncultured Rubrivirga sp.
CATCCACGAGCGAATCTCCTGAGTACACGATCACGCAATCGGGGAAGTCACTGTGGAGTTGTCTCTCGATCCCATCACGGACGAGCCCGTGGTCATCGAGCAGGACGAACGCAGGCGCTGCAGGCATGACCATCCTCACGGAAAGACGATCCCGTCAGGTTATTCAGGCCCGGCTGGCATCTCTCCCCCCTATTCAGGGGGTGTTTCGATGAAAAGTTCATCCCCGCCCGAAAGCTCCGCCACAACACCGGATTCGGTGATCACAAGGGGCCCGCTTCCGAATACGACCTGAACGGGGGTGGGAGCCGTAGGAATGGTCCTGGTCACGGCTTGGCGCATGACGTTGATGACCGAGACCGAAGATCCGTTGCGATTAGGGACGAAAAGCAGTCGCCGGCTTCTGTTGAGGGACGCAGTTGTGGGACCGCTGCCCACGGGGATCTTCGACGTCACCCGCGCCTTGCGCACATTGACCACCGCGACCGCGTTCTCCCCCTCCAGCGGAACGAACAATCGCCGACCGTCCTTCGTAAGCGACGGCGGAGTAGGCCTTTGACCAACGGTCACTAATCGAGCAAGAGCATTCCGACGGGTATCCACGATAGCCATAGACCCCGATGAGCGGCACGACACGAATAACTGGTTTCCCGAAGGTGAAATGACCGATCGCAGCGGTTGTCCGCACACCTTGATCGTCTCGACGGCGCGAAGACGTGCGGTATTGAGCACTGTCACGTCGCCCGATCCGGCGTTCGAGACGTAGGCCCGCGGGCGACGAGGGTGAAAAGTGACGGCAATCGGATTGCTACCAGTGGGGATGGTGGCCACAACTTGCCGCGACCGGACGCTCACCACGCTGACCGATGACTCCAGCGCATTGGCCACGAACAGCAAGCGACCGGACGGATCCAGGGTTACAGATCGAGGGCCTCTTCCCACCTTCGCGGTCCAGATAATCTCTCCCAACCGCGGGTTCAGTGCCACTACCTCGCCGGAGTCGGGTAGCGGTACGAAGACTCGCGTTCCCCGCGGATTCGGTGCTGGTAGTGCTGGCGGACCCGCCAAGTCAAGGCCGCCGATGACGTCGCTTGCTTGCCGATCGATGAACACGACTCGATTGGGGTTCTGCGCGGTGACCACCACCTGATCGCGCACGACAGTTCCCGCTACCAGCGTCGGTCCGAGATCGACGGCGGACGCAGCTGGTGCCACTAGAGCTAGTGCCGTGAGCACGACGCCTGCGCCAACTCCCACACCAGCCCGGCGACCCATGCGCCGAAGGTAGCGACTGGTAGGCCCCTACGGCTGCCTATGCCTGCCCCACCCATTTGGGGGGTATGCGACACGAGTGACGCATGTGGCGTGCCTTCGATGTTTCCCCACGCCGCTCGGGTACCTTCAACGTGACTCGAATCCTTCCCCAGCGACCCTTCCCCACCATTCGAGGACCCATGACTAGCGGAATGCTCGCCGACGCCGAAACGCCGATCAGGCCATTGGTCGAACTATCCGACGCCCACATGCGGCTCGATCCGGGTCAGGTCGGACAAACAGAGATCACCGTGCGCAACCCGGGGAACATCGTCGAGACGTACGACCTGACCATCCTCGGGACGGCTCGCGCCGTGGGAGAAATCACTCCGCCGACCCTGTCCCTGTTTCCGGGTGATGAGGACACCGCGACACTGGAATTGCGTCCGTTGATGAGCCACATCGTCTTGGCGGGGACCTATGCGGTGGGCGTGAAGGTGCAATCGCAAGTGCGTGCGGACGTCTCCACCACAGCCGAGATGTTGGTGACGATCAACCCGTTCTACCGGTTCCGCTGCATGATGGCGACGAATTCGTTCACGATCCGCACCCGGGCGACCATGCTGGTGCAGGTCACGAACGAAGGGAACTCGACGGTCACCTATGAAGTGACCGCGATGGATCCCGAGGGCTACATGCGGGTTCAGCCGAAGGATCCGCGGATCACGCTCGCTCCAGGGGAGTCACGCTGGGTCGAGGTCCAGGTGCATGTGGCACCCAAGGTGGTGGGCTCGGCTTACGACACCCGTAGTTTCACCGTGACGGTCACTCCAGTCCGCGACGAGGACCTTGACCTTCCACTCATCGCCTTGGACTCCGAAGTCGTCATCGGCAGCGTTCTCCAAAAGCCCTTCGTTCGACTGCGCCTGGGCGTATTCGGTCGGCTCTTGATCGTGCTCACGATCCTCGGCCTGGTCGCCGCATTCTTCATCTCCCGGTGGCTATCGGGCTTCGCTCCTCCCGTTCAAGGCCCTCCGACCGTACCGGCATCCTTCGCCGCTGAACCAGGACCCGCACCTGGGCAAGTTCTCCTCACGTGGCTCCCTTCCGTTGGCGCCGATGGCTACACGATCTACTCGGTGGGCGAGGCGGGAAATCCGCAGCCCAGCCCGCAACCCACCATCGTTGTGGAGATCCCGGGGCAGACCGGAGGCGCCGCTGGGGGCGTCGCCCGCTCGGTCATACCGCGCGCTGATCGCGAACCCAGTGATGAAGAGCTGTCCTCACCGGTGTGCCTCGGGTGCACCGAGGTCGAGGCCGTGGGCCAAGGGGTGACCCGCTTCGTGGTGCAAGACGTGCCGCCGGGCATCGCGTGCTATCGGATTGCAGCGAGAGCCG
>CAZQRR010000093.1:2749-5145 GCA_964595675.1 uncultured Rubrivirga sp.
CCGCTCTTTCCAACACCGAGACCACCCAGCCCTTCGGTGACAACACCGTTCGCGGCGGTGGCGACGCCGTTGGGGCTCCTGGCGCAGGGAGTCGCCCATCGTTCGTCTGTGATCCGGGAGAAGAGATAACGGGATGGGTGGTGCAGCGTCGCATCTTCTCTGGCTGGGCGGATGTCAGCCCATCGCCTGGTGTGGACGACACGGCTATGGAAGTGACAGGGCTCGATCCCGACACGCGCTACTGCTTCCGGATGCGCGCCCAAAGTGCGGAGCGCGTGTCTCGGTGGACGCCGCGCACGTGCGTTCGCACGGATGCCGAACCCATCGAGGAAGCTCCAGCCTCGCCGCTGTCGCCCGCGACCAACCCCGGCGCTGTGGCAGCCGACCCGCAAGGCAGCGGCGCTCAAAGCCCAGATATTTCAGGTTCCTCGCCGACTAGCCAGTTGTCGAATCAAGTGCTGGGCGACCTTCCCCGCTAGGTGCTCGAACCGAAGACGCTGGGTCGCGGCTCAGTGGGTAGTCGCAGGACGGTCGGGGGCGTCGGTGGGGCGATGAAAGCGACGCCTGCCACGGCTACTTCACCGTACTGATCACCCGCGGTATCTCCAGGCGGATAAGACGAATCGATCGTCAGGGTCACCGTCTTGGTGCGCACCCGCGGGAACTTCACCAGTTGCTCAAGATCACGGTCGCTATTCACAGGTCGCAGGGTCCAGTCGGCCGATGAACCGTCGTCGAACGTCAACGTGATGTCTCGAGGGGTCGCAAGGGCCCGTGCCCCGAATTGACTGCGCTGCGTGCCGGGAAGAATGAGCATTCGATCGATCGTCGACTCCTCTGCGAGTGTGAACGT
Source organism: uncultured Rubrivirga sp. (assembly GCA_964595675.1). Classification (GTDB taxonomy): domain Bacteria; phylum Actinomycetota; class Actinomycetes; order S36-B12; family S36-B12; genus S36-B12. The sequence goes on from CAZQRR010000093.1 coordinate 3,603, forward strand.
CAAGGTGGTCCCTGCTCCGAAGTCGAAACTTGGCTCCGATGCCCAGAAGTTTCGCCCATCAAGCCCTTGTGCATTCGTTGGTGAAGTGCCCAGTAACGTCGATGAAGCCTCGACCGATTCCGGGGTGAGTACTTGGCCTGCCTTAGGGTCAACGAACTGATAGATGGCCTGATACACCTGGGTAATCCCGAATTGCACCCTGAATGCGTTCGGACCGAACAGTGCGAAGACGACTGCGCCCAGGAAAACACCGAAGAGCGTGAACACCAAAATCGGCGTACGCCAACTGCGGGTCAATCGACGCGGAGGAGATGCTGGCGCCGAATCCTGGACCAGCATCTCTTGGACACTCACGGCGACGGTCGGACCGAGGTAGGCACCGGGCATTGGGCAGCCACACCACTCGCAGTAATGACGGCTCGCTTCGTTGAGTGCACCGCATTCCGGGCAGGGAGTGTCGCCGCTCACCGTGCGCGATCCCATCGCCACGGTTCTTTCAACGACTTGGGATGGAAGTTGTTGAGGAGCGCGCGCTTCGAGTACCGGTGGTTCTACCACGATTGTTGCTTCGGTCACGTCGGTGACTGTGGCGTCCCAGTCGACTTCCGGGTAAGTAACTATCGGTCGCTCGAGTTCTACCACCGCAACCGGTCGTGACCTCCATGCGCCCACGAGCACGAGGCACCATCCGGCCACGAACGCGGCAACTAGTACGCCGATCCACCATTGCGCTAGCCATCCGGCCACTAATGCAACGCCAGCGCCAGCGACGCCGATGAGCACAACCTCGGCGATTTCCGAACCAGTCGATACACGATCCTCAACCGGGTATTCCGGCCGAAACAAACTCTCGAACTCGTCAGGAACGAGATCGGTTTCCGTCGCCACCTCGACCACAGAGTCACCATCGGGAGCTCCGCCCGCATCAACGTCACCGATGACGCTCATTTCCTCGGTTGATTCGACTGTCCCTTCGACCAAGTCACCGGGTGGTTCCGGACTCCACGGTGGATCACCAGCGAACTCCAAATAGGCCGAGCACTGAGGGCAGTACGGACCCCAGGGAACAGTCGATCCGCACCGAGTGCAGGTGATTTCCGTGGGGTTGGTCATGGCTACGACGGAGAGACCGCGACCTCGAGAGCGACATGAGCAGGCACAAGGCGCGAGACAATCCGGCGAATGTCTTCGAGATCACCGGCGCTGGCTACCACGCGAACACCGGGCCCATCGACCTCGGTCCACTGCTGCGGATCAGTCGGCATAGTGCTGGTCAGAGTAGTCCCCGTTTCGATGATTTCGACTGATTGCATTTCCCTGGGCACGAGTCGGTCGCGGAGGGCTTTCACGGTCCCGGCCCACACCGCACGCTCGTGAGCCTTGGCCACATCATCTCGTATTGCCTCTTCGCTCCACACGTCATCGATGTCCGCCAAGATCCACGAACCGAGATACGCCACCATGTCCGGCGGGGCAAGGCGAGGATCGAGGTAGGCATCGAAGCAATCGAGTACGTGAATCGCAGGGGCCGAAACTTCGTCCA
>CAZQRR010000093.1:5245-7541 GCA_964595675.1 uncultured Rubrivirga sp.
ACAGCGCCTACGGGGCGTCGAGGTTCGATGAAGGTCCGAATCTCCTCCAGGACGTCCGGGTGCGGCTGCAGGAGTTCGAAATCGCGCACATCATCGGGTATCGCCGGAATTACTTGCACAAGTACATGCCCTGGCCGGCCCATCTCGGTTGCGTCCACGCAGGACACTCGCGCAATCGATGGCGCAGCGAGACGAACGAGGAGTTCGTAGTCGCGCGTAGTGACCGCACGCATCTGCGTACGAACCGTTATGGCCGCACGTTCCTTGAGTGCATCCAAAGTCTCGGCGTCTGATCCCCCATTAGCCGCCACCGGGTTGGTGACTTCAGAGACATACGGGATGCTCGACCGCATCACTGTAAGCGTCCCAGCATCGACATTACCGATCGTTCCACCACCGACCAGGTATTCCGGCACTCGCACCATGGCCTGCGCTGGAGGGGTTGCTCCGTACTGACGAGTGCCCCCGTCCTCCGTTCGAATAACCGGGCCGAAACGAATTTGTCCCGACACTTCATCGACGGTGAAGTGCCGATCGTCTGGACCGGAATCGGCGAAACTCTCCACCCTGTGCCAGGTGTCCCAGCCGTGGGCGCCATTCACTTCGATGACCAAGTCACCTTGACCGCCGATGAGTGGCGTGTGGCTTAACGTGAGCCTGTCCCCCGGTGTTCCGCTGCACGGGCCGAGAATCTCATCGACAACGGGCTCACAATGGCGGGCATCCACTTGACCGCCAACGGCCTCAGCATCGATCGCGGCGATTGTGGGCGAAACCTTGTATCGAGGCTGATCGATGAGCGGTTCGTTGACGACCAAACGTAGCCAACCAGCGGGGATGCCAGCCACGCGCGAAGTTTCGTGGCGTGGGATGTAGACCTCGATGGTTCCATCGCGATTCAATCCACCCGTTGAGTCGGATCGCTTGCGCAGGGGGTACCAGTCCTGTCCGTCCCACGCTTCGACGACGTAAGGCGGATTGAGGGGATCGACACCGATGCCCTCGATCGTGGGGCTTCCGGAGAACACGATGTTCACCAGGCAATTCGGGGCTGCCTGCGACAAACCGAAATACAAAGCGTCTGACGTTTCGGGAATGCTGGCGAATGCCTCGAAGCTGCGCCGCAGTGCGCGGTCTTCTTGATGCGCCTCGAACGGTCCGTCTACCTGCTTGGTGAGGACGTGCGCCACGGAGAGGGTGGGAATCATCAAGTCGTGCATCGTGGAGAAAGTCACCGCGGGTGCAGGTGTGGTGCGAGGGGTCGACACAAGAGTTCCCTTGGGAATGACCAAGTCGACTTCCTGGGCGATCGACAGTAGGAACTCCAGACGGGTCGTTGCCGCTCCCGGGGGGATCATCCGCTCACCCAGCAGTTCGAGGAACTTGATGTAATGAAGGTCAGGCACCCGGTTCAGCCGATAGATCAGTTGATCGGTCATGTAAGCGAAGGTCTCGATGAGCGTGACACCAGGATCGGCAACGTTGTGATCGGTCCAGGTGGGATTGCGCAACTGGACCAATCGCTTGGCCTCATCGACGAGGTCCTGGAAACCTCGATCATCGAGGTTGGGGGCGGGAAGCGTCACGGTTCGACCTCCGTTGGGATCACGTAGAACGGGACGAGCAGGTTGCGGGGGTCGTAGGAGCCTTTGAGTTGATAACGCACATTGATCCAGACCTTCGCCGGATCGTCGTCATAGGTGGCGATGACATCTATGACGTCCGCGCGGGGCTCCCAACGTAGGAGCGAATTGCGAACCTCGAGTTGAATTCGACTCAGCAACTCAGCCGTACCGGGTTCGAAGAGCATGTCGTGTATTCCGCAGCCGAACTCCGGACGCATGGGACGTTCGCCGTACGCGGTCCCCAAGATGAGTCTCATAGCTCGCTCGACGTTGACGTGACCCGAGACAAGACGAAGACCACCTTGCGGAGTCATGGACCAGGGATACGCAAGCCCCGCCCCTGTGAATGAGCTATCGACGGTGGTCAATTGAGCTTCACCACCGCTCCCTTGACACTGACCGTTCCGGTCGCCTTCAGGGTCAAGCTGGCAGTTGCGTCCACTGTCACGTTTGTGCCCTTGAGCTTCAGAGCCGAATCGGCGGTGACGGACACATTCGGTGCCTTCACTTCCACCTTGCTCTTACCGCTCACTTTCACGCCGCCGGAAGCATCGACGGTGACGTCCTTCGCCTTGATCTTCGCGTCCTTTTCGGTCGTGACATGCACGCTCGACCCGCTCTTGATCACCACGTCACGATCTCCCTTGGTGGTGATCGTTATTCCCTTCTTG
>CAZQRR010000094.1:0-3302 GCA_964595675.1 uncultured Rubrivirga sp.
CACTGTCCTGACCATTCGGCGCCGCCTGCCTGGGCGCCTCGTCCGGCGGGAGGGTTCTTGCGTGAAGTATCACCTTCCGCTCACGCATCCCTTGCTCCAAACCGTGGACATCAGCGTGTCTTTCGGCGGCTTGCAGATCCTCAATGAGGTAAGCATCGGCATCCCGGAGGGCTCGGTCACCGGCCTCATCGGACCCAACGGCGCCGGCAAGACCACGGTCTTCAACGTGATCACCGGCTTCGTCAAGCCGGACTCGGGCAAAGTCAAGTTCGAGGGCAAACGGCTGCGTCACATCAAAACCCACCACCTGACGAAGATGGGCATCTCCCGGACGTTGCAGGGCGTAGGCCTGTTCCCGTCGCTCACGGCGCTGGAGAACGTGATGCTCGGGGCATCCGGTGAAGTCAAGAGCGGCATCGTCGCCGACGCCCTTGCGTTGCCGTGGGTCGACGTGGAGCAACGCAAGGTCCGTGAGCGCGCGGAAGCCGCGATGGCCGAACTCGGGGTGCTCGAGGAAGCGAACCGCCTTCCCGGGGAAATGCCCTATCCCGTGCAGAAGCGGGTCGCCCTCGCCCGTGCCTTGGTGAGCGATCCGAAAGTGCTGCTGCTGGACGAGCCTGCGGGTGGCATCGGCGCAGGCGACATGGCCGAGCTTGGCCGCCTCATCCGTAGTTGGACCCCGAAGCGCACGGTCCTGCTCGTCGAGCACCACATGGAACTGGTCATGGAGGTCTGCGATCTGATTTGGGTGCTCGACGCAGGGAAGGTCATCGCAGCAGGAAGTCCCGATGAGGTGCGCAATGATCCGGCGGTCCTCACCGCGTACCTCGGCGAGGAAGACGAGGTCAGCGCCTGATGTTGACCATCGAGAACCTGTCCGTCAGTTACGGCGCGGTGCAAGCCCTCAAGGGAGTCTCACTCGAAGTGCCCCCGGGTCGCGTCACCGCGGTAATCGGCGCGAATGGCGCCGGTAAGTCCACGTTGATGCGCACCCTCGCCGGTCTGGAGAAGCCGCAGTCGGGCCGGGTCACCTTCAACGACGAGGACATCACCGGCCGCAAGCCCGAGGACGTGGTCCGATCGGGTATCGCGCTAGTCCCCGAAGGGCGTTCCACGATTCCCGACCTCACCGTCGAAGAGAACCTCAAGCTCGGTGGGATGTGGCGCACCCACGCGCAACGCAACACTTCCCTCACCCGCGTATACACGCTCTTCCCGGTACTGGGCGAACGGCGCCACCTCGGCGCCGACACCCTCAGTGGGGGGGAACGTCAACAGCTCGCCATCGGCCGAGCTCTGATGACGGGTCCGCAGGCCTTGTTGCTCGACGAGCCATCCCTCGGCCTGGCGCCCTTGATCGTGACGCAGATCCTCGAACTGGTCAGCACCATGGCCAAGGACTCCGGGCTCGCGGTATTGCTCGTCGAGCAGAACGCGACCACCGCCTTGCGGGTGGCGAAGACCGGCATCGTGTTGAACCTCGGCGAGATAGTCAAGAGCGGCCCAGCCCATGAGATCGCACAGGACGAGGAGTTGCGCCATGCGTACCTCGGCTACTGACCTACGAAGTGCAGTGGAGATCGCGGTGGTGAACCGATGACCAACTTCATCGACTACTTCCTCGGCGGCATCTCCTCTGGCGTGATCATCGCGCTGATGGCTCTCGCCCTCGTGCTTGTCTGGCGCTCCACTCGGGTGGTCAACTTCGCGCAGCTCGCGCAGGCGATGTTCACCACATTCATCGCCCTGACCATCCGCGACCTGACGGGCTCGTGGTTGCTGGCTCTGGTCGGTGCGCTGGCTTCCGGCTTGGTGCTCGGCGTGATCGTGCACTTCCTCGTTATCCGCCCGGTCAAGCGCCTGGACACCTCCGGAGCCATCATCGCGACGTTCGGGGTTCTCATCGCGCTGGAGGCCCTCGCGGGGATGATCTGGGGAGGGGACGGCAAGGCGTTCCCTCCGCCGATCAGGAACACCGGTTTCGAGATCGGCGGACGCGTGTGGCCGTTCTCTCCCTACGACCTTCTCGTGGTCGTCACAGTCATCGTCCTGGTCCTGGCCCTGACGATCCTGTTCACTCGAACTTCGATCGGACTTGCCATGCGCGCATCGGCATTCAACCCCGAGGTGGCGCGTCTTTCGGGTGTTCGCGTGAGCCGAATGCTGGTCCTCGGCTGGGCGATCGCTGGCTTCGTCGGCGCTGTCGCGGGTGTGCTGGTGGCTCCTCTCACGACGTTGTCGCCGACGGCATTCGACGTCTTCTTGGTCTTCGCGTTCACGGCGGCGGTCATCGGTGGTCTCGACAGCCTGGTCGGTGCAGTCGCCTTCGGCATCGGTACCGGATTGGTGATCTCCCTGGTTTCCGGCTACACCGATTCCAGTAACGCGCCGGTGGTCGCACTCGTACTGCTGGTCGTCAACCTGCTGTTCAAGCCCGAAGGAGTATTCACCCATCACAAGGCTCGGAGCGTGTGATGGCGCGATTGTCCTCGATAACCGAGCGACTACCCGGCTCGCGGCTAGTCACTCACGCGCTTGTCGCGCTGGTGATTTTCGGCATCCTGACCTGGATCAACCAGATCATCGATCCGCTGCTCAGCTACTACCTGGCCACCGCAGCGATGTATGCCACCGCGATGTTCGGCATGACGATCCTCGTCGGTTTGTCCGGTCAAGTGTCTTTGGGCAACGGTGCCCTGATGGCCGTGGGTGGGTACATCTTCGCCCTCACGTCATTGAATTGGCAGACCGTGCCCATCTTGGGTACTCCGTGGAATGCCGTGTGGTCGATGGTCTTCGCCGGCATCGGCGGTGTGGTGTTCGGTCTGCTCATCGGTGGAATCGCCGCACGACTCAAGGGTCCGTATCTGGCCGGTCTGACCCTCGGCATCGCCGTAGGCGTTCCTGCTATCGCGAACCGCTTCCCGGGCCTGCTCGGTGGCGAGAACGGCTTGATGATCCAGGTCCCCTATCCGGCGGGCGGTTACGCAGCCCAGGTGGCAGATGAGTTCGTCGACGAGGGGACTGTGGATGTGGGCACCGGCGACGAGCCGGTGTACGAGGAGCTTCCCGATGAGTTGTTCGACCAGGAGCAGCCGCCCCTTGACGACGGTCTGGCCGAAGAGGACATGCTCACCGAGGACGACTTCCTGACTGAGGAGGATTTCCTCACCGAGGACGATTTCCTGACCGAGGACGACTTCGCCACGGACGACGGCTTCGACACGGGTGTCGCTGAAGAGGACATGCTCACCGAGGACGACTTCCTCACCGAGGACGACTTCCTCACCGAGGACGACTTC
>CAZQRR010000094.1:3402-7475 GCA_964595675.1 uncultured Rubrivirga sp.
CTCACCGAGGACGACTTCCTCACCGAGGACGACTTCCTCACCGAGGACGACTTCGCCACCGACGAGGGATTCACTACGGACGAAGTGACCCCGGAGGAAACCTTCGACGAGGAAGCTTTCGGCGTCGAGGGCGATCTCGGCGCCGATGTGGGTGCACTCGATGGGGTGGATGCCGGTTTCGTCATCGAGCAGTGGCAGGCATCCGTTGCGATCGCCGTCGCCTGCATCGTGGGATTCGTGGCCCTCAACCTGGTGCGCGGTCGCCAGGGGCGGGTCTGGCAAGCGGTCCGCGACGACCCGATCGCCGCCGCCGTGTCCGGAATCTCCCCCTCGGGGTCCAAGGTCTCCGCGTTCGTCGTCAGCAGCCTGTTCGCCGCCCTCGCCGGGGCGGTTTTCGCGCAAATCCTCAGTTTCGTGGGCCCAGGAGCCTTCACCCTCGGCTTGTCCTTGTCTTTGCTCGTGGGGATCGTCCTAGGCGGTCGGACGTCCCTGATCGGGGCGATGATCGGTGCGGTGATCTTGGTCTGGCTTCCGGAGTTCGTGCTAGATGCCTCCGCCGATCGTGGGTGGGACGACCAGATAACCAATAACGCGCCGAATCTCCTCTATGGGCTTCTCGTGGTCCTCGTGGTGCTGGCAGCACCCGGAGGCCTGGTCGGGGGGGTCCAATCCCTGGGGCAACGACTGCGCCGCCGCTAGGCCGATAGTCGGAGACCGTTCACTTTTTTCTGGCGAAACCGTTGCCCTCTGGGGCTGGTGTGACTAGCCTCACGGACACTCAGTGTTCACTCGTCGTTCATGCCGCGCCGCGGCGTTCGGGTGCGCGCGAACCTTTGGGAGGGATCCACGTGGGTAAGGCCTTTGCAACGCGGGCTGTCGCCGTAGGCGCAGTCACCGCACTCGGTCTGGCAGGAGCGATCGCGCCTGCCTCGGCAGCAGATCCGGGGGTGACCGCCAACAAGATCACCATCGGCATGACCACGCCGTTGACCGGTCCGGCGGCTCCCGGCTATAAAGACATCGCCCCCGCGGTGGAGGCGTACTTCGATTACGTCAACGCGAATGGTGGAGTCAATGGTCGCGACCTGGAACTGAAGGTCTACGACGACCAGTACAACCCCGCGAAGACCAAGGTTGGTACTGCCCAACTGATCAACCGCGACAAGATCTTCGCGATGTTCGGGGCGTTGGGCACTCCCACGCACTCGGCCGTTATCGCCGATCTGAACCGTCGTGGCATCCCGGACATCTTCGTCAACACCGGTGCAGCCAGCTTCGACAACCCGCGGAAGTACCCGACCACCTTCCCGTACTTCCCCTCCTACATCGTCGAAGCCAAGGCGATGGCCTACTACATCCAGAACACTCCCGAACTCGCTAGCAAGAAGCGTTGCTTGATGTTCCAGGACGGCGAGTTCGGCGATAACGCCAAGGTGGGCTTCAGGGCCGCCGGCATGTCCTTCGCGGCCGAGACCTCGTACTTCTCCGGTCAGCAGTTGTCGCCGCTCACCTCCCAGGTGTCGACCCTTCGCTCTGCTGGCTGCGAGTTGGTCGTGTTCTTCGGAGTCACGTCGGCTACCGCCAACTTGCTGGGCACCTCCGCACGCGCAGGCTTCCAGCCGACGTGGATGGTGACCTCGGTGGGCTCCGATCCTGACGTCGTCGGTGGCCTCGCCGGCTCGAAGGGCATCCTCAACGGTGTCTACGCACCGAGCTTCCTGGCCGAGATCCAGGACACTCGTAACCCCTACGTCCGCCAGATGAAGGTCATCGCCGATCGCGCGGGCCTGCCGTGGAACTTCTACACCTACTACGGCATCAACACCGCGTACGTCCTGGCCCAGGCCATCGATGCCGCGGGACCGAACCTCACGCGCAAGGGTCTGATCAACGCACTCCAGACCGGCTCGGGTGACCTGCGTTCGGCTGCAGTCGTACCGCTTCGGTACAGCAAGACCTCGCACCAGGGCCTGACCGGCTACTGGATGGGTCAGTACTCGAACGGCCTGCTCGAGCGTCAGACGAGCTACATCATCACGGCGACCAGTTCGTCGAGCGGTGAGGCGAAGCGGGCGAACTTCAAGCCCGGAAACCCGACCCGGAAGCTGCTGCCGTAATCGGCGGGGACAAGGAGAAGAGGATCACTGTGAAGATCAAGATGCCCCGCCGCGTCCTCGCGGCCGTAGCCTCGATCGGCCTGGCCCTGGTGGCTGTGCCGACCATGGCACCAGCAGCGAACGCGGCAGATGCCTGCGGGCTAGGTGAGACGTGCACCGGCGCGCTCACCGGCTCGCTGGGCGACACCACGTTCCAGATCACGATGCCGGCGAAGTTCAACGGCACCGTTTTGCTGTACTCGCACGGGTACCGCATCGCTCAACCGGTTCCAGCGCAGATCGCCGGAGCACTCGGTTTGAACAGGTCTCCGTATTACTCGCAGACCACCGTCCCCGGAATCGGGGCGGCGCTTGTGGGCAACGGGGCAGCGCAGGTGGCTCCATCAGCTGAGTCGGCTGCCAACCTCCTGGCACAGGGTTACGCCCTCGCGGGTGCTGGCTATGCACGGCAAGGTTGGGCCGTCGCCGAAGGCGTGGAGGCCGGTGAATTGCTGATTCAGCACATCAACTCCGGCGCCGTAGGCGGTGTCAAGGAGATCATCGCCTGGGGTGACTCCCTCGGTGGTCTGATCACCCAGACCCTCGTGCAGGAAAACCCCGGCAAGATCGCCGGCACGTTGCCATTGTGCGGTGTGATGGAGGGCCCGGAGCAGGCGTTCAGTTCGGCTATGACAGTCCTGTACGGCTGGAAGACGCTCATCGACCCGACCCTCAAGGTCGCCAACTACTCCGCGGGCCAGGCCGGCTACGCGGAAGCCGTGGGTGATCTTGCGAAGGTCTTCGGGACGCTCAATGCCGTGGCCACCGGTCAGGCGACCGTCTCGGCGGTGGGCTTCCCGATCGCCCAGTCCAATCTCCTGGCAGGGTTGATGGCGGGCTTGCCCACCAAGTCTCAGACCTACGACGGCATCACGGTCAACCCCGTCGTCACCGAACAGGGCCTGGGCGCCGCCATCGCCGGTGGATTCGCTCCGCTGTCGGCTGGTGCCAACTCGACCGCGGCGATGTTGCAGAACGTCGGGGCGGCTGCTGCGCTAGGCATCATGGGTCGCTACGAGTTGGAGCAGCGCGTTCGCGCCATCGGTGGATTGGCGCCGACGGATAACGCCAACTTCAACAACAACGTTCCTGTCGTCTACAGCAAGTTGCTCTCACCGGAGCAGCGCGCGGAATTCGAGGGAACCTTCACTGCGGCTGGACCGGGTGTGCTCGACCGCATGCTCGGTGCACTGGACGCTTCGGTGGGCAGCAACACTGCGCGCTTCCCGGCCAACCCGGCCGCGGTGGCGATCGTGAACGCGCTCCCGGCCGCCAAGCCCGAGTACCGCAAGCCTGCGGTGTTCATGTCCACCACCTACGACCCTGTCGTGGCTCCTGGGAACACGTACACGTTCTTCGAGGACATGGCGGGTACTAAGGCGGCCCAGAAGGCAGCAGATAAGGGCATGTTGAAGGCTGCTCAGTACTACACCGTTCCGCTGGACTTGGAGTACACCAAGTTCGACCCAGGTGCCAAGAGCCCGAACGCGGTGTTGAGCCTGGCTGCAACGGGCGGTTCGGGTGTGGGGCACTGCACCTTCACCGCAGACCAGCACGTGGGTGGCGTCAAGGCGCTCCAGGCGCTGATCAAGGCCAAGACGGCGAAGGCCATCGCGGCTGCCAAGCGGTCGGTCTACCGCGCCCCGGGCGTGAACCGTGACCGGTTCTTCGCACCGGAGCCGCTGAAGTACCCATTGGCCACGGCCAACTAGTGGGAGCGGCAATAGCCGACTAGCAACAACCTCAAGCGGAGGGCCAGCCCGGTGGGCTGGCCCTCCGTCATTACCGGACCCCGGTGCTCGGGCGGCTGAGGGGTGCCGTACTGTTTGGCCCGCCGAAGACCGCAGGTCGCTCGATCACACCGATCGAGTCGAAGGCCCCGCAGCAGCGGGCGGCCCGCGCAGGTGAGAGTTACGC
>CAZQRR010000095.1:0-7403 GCA_964595675.1 uncultured Rubrivirga sp.
ATCGCTAGTGTGACGGTTCCGCTTCCACACCTGTGGATAACCATGTGGACAAATTCTTGACAGACAGCGAGGATGTGCGGCGTGGCTGAGGATAATGACCTCGCTCCCTTCTGGGAAGCGGCGATGGCCAGCCTCACCGAGGACGAACTCCCCGCCCAGCAGCGGGCCTTCGTCACCTTGACCCAGCCCCTCGGCCTCGTGGGCGACACCGCATTGGTTGCCGCCCCCAACGAGTTCACCAAAGACGTCCTCGAGACACGCCTGCGACCTATCGTGGTGCGTGCGCTGACGGCCACGATCGGTCAAGAGGTCCGCCTCGCCGTGACCGTCGACCCCACGATCACCCCTCCCGTCGACGACGTCACCACCGATGAAATGGCCGACGCCACCTACGCCGACGATCCCGTCGTCGAGGTGTCCGCACCGAGCGCACCCTGGGAGGACAATCCTCGACCGGGTACCGGATCGCCCGACACCCGTTCCGGTGATGGGCGGCTGAACGACAAGTACGTCTTCGACACCTTCGTGATCGGCTCCAGCAACCGCTTCGCCCACGCCGCGGCAGTCGCCGTAGCCGAGCAACCTGCGCGCGCTTACAACCCCCTGTTCATCTACGGCGGCTCCGGTTTGGGGAAGACCCACCTGCTGCATGCGATCGGTCACTACACGCGCACGCTCTACAAGGGCACCCACGTTCGGTACGTCAGTTCCGAGGAATTCACCAACGAATTCATCAACTCGATCCGCGATGACAAGGCTGCGGCGTTTCAACGTCGCTACCGGGAAACAGACGTTCTCCTGGTTGACGACATCCAGTTCCTGAGCGGAAAAGTCCAGACGCAGGAAGAGTTTTTCCATACTTTCAATACTTTGCACAACGCCAATAAGCAAATCGTCATCACCTCGGATCTACCACCCAAGCAGTTGCAGGAATTCGAGGACCGGATGCGTTCCCGTTTCGAATGGGGTCTGATCACCGATATCCAGCCACCCGACCTCGAAACCCGTATCGCGATCTTGCGTAAGAAGACCAAGCATGAGCGTTTGGTCGCTCCGCCGGAGGTTTTGGAATACATCGCATCAAAGATCTCCACCAACATTCGCGAACTCGAGGGTGCGTTGATTCGCGTCACCGCATTCGCATCGTTGAATCGTCAGCCGGTGGATCTGACCATCACCGAGATCGTTCTCAAGGATCTGCTTCCTTCGGAGACCGGACCGGAGATCACGGCTGCGCAGATCATGGCTGCGACGGCGCAGTACTTCGGGGTGACCGTCGACGATCTGTGCGGCGCGAGCCGTTCCCGTGTACTCGTCACCGCCAGGCAGATCGCGATGTACCTGTGTCGGGAGCTCACCGACCTGTCACTTCCGAAAATCGGTCAAGCCTTCGGTGGCCGCGACCACACGACCGTCATGCACGCCGATCGGAAGATCCGACAGCTCATGGCCGAGCGCCGCTCTTTGTTCAACCAGGTAACGGACCTCACCAGCCGCATCAAGTCCCAGCCACGGCCCGCCTGATGAACAACTCCTCTCTTTCGTCACACACGTCACCCCAGCTGCAAATATCCCCAAGTTCTCCCCAGATGTGGATGGAGCATGTGTATAAGGGTGTTGATAACTCACATTTGAGTGTCCGATTTGGGGTTTCCGTACGGCTATCCCCATCTGTGGACCACCTGTGGATGAAATTCGGTCAGCTCCCCGGTTCACCTGGCCACTGCTGTGCATATTCGCGGGGATTGTGTGGACGTCGCACTACCCTTTCGTCTCTATCCCCACGCCCTCCCCTGAGGTCACGGATGGCTTCCACACGTCATCCACACCCCGAAAGTGCCTATTCACGAGGTGGGTCGACCTCATCCACACTTTCCCCAAGCCCTACGACTACTACTAGACAGAATTACAAAGGTTTCTCCCATCACCTACACGCGGTGGTTGGTGGACAACTCCCGTACCCTCGGGATCCGCGCATCTGCTTGTCATCGATTGCGCACCAACGTGAAGACGGCGCTACGGAGGAGGACACGAGTGAAGATCAGAGTTGAACGCGATTCACTCGCCGACGCTGTCGCGTGGTCCGCTCGCACGCTGCCCAACCGACCGAGCCTGCCGGTGCTTGCGGGGCTGGTCGTCGAGGCCGCCGGGGATTCGGTCTCGCTCAGCGGTTTCGACTACGAGGTGTCCACCCGCGCATCTTTGGACGCCGATGTCGAGACACCAGGTAAGGCACTGCTGTCCGGCCGGCTACTGGCGGACATAGCTCGCTCACTTCCGGCACAACCGGTTGTTCTCGCCCTGGAAGGAAACCGTGCCGTCATCACCTGCGGTCGCTCATCCTTCACGTTGCCGACATTGCCGCTCGAGGACTACCCGACACTTCCACCGATGCCGGAGAGCAGCGGCACCATCGATGCAAGCACCTTCGGCCACGCGGTCACACAGGTGGCCATTGCAGCTGGACGCGACGACACCCTGCCCACACTGACTGGCATTCGCGTGGAAATCGACGGATCCGCAATCGTGCTCGCAGCGACAGATCGCTACCGACTCGCCGTCCGGGAAATCGATTGGACGCCTGCGAATTCGAAGGCCCATGCTGAGTTGTTGGTGCCGGCGAAGACCTTGGCCGACACAGCCAAATCTCTCAGTGGTGGTTCAAGCGTCGCCCTCTCCCTGCCGCCGGAGGGTGAGCGGTTGATGGGTTTCGAAGGTGATGACCGCCGCACCACCACGCGACTACTCGATGGTGAGTTCCCGAAGTACAGATCGCTTCTGCCCAACGAGTCGTCAACCCACGCAACCATCGACACCGCGGCGTTGATCGAAGCGGTGAAACGCGTCGCCCTGGTTGCCGAGCGCAACACTCCGGTGCGCTTGACTTTTGCGCATTCGGAAGTGGCTCTGCGCGCGGGTGCCGGCGACGACGCTCAGGCCGAGGAAGCACTCGAGGCGTCGATCGAAGGCGACGACATCGAGATCGCCTTCAACCCCGGATATCTACTCGATGGTCTTGCGGCGATCAACGCACCCAGCGCTCGATTCGCTTTCACCCAGGCGACCCGGCCTGCGGTGATGGTGGGTGTGAACGACGACGGCCCGATACCTGCGTACCAGTACCTGTTAATGCCCGTCCGACTCACCGGCTGACCATGTGGGTGCAGGCATTGAGCCTGACGGACTTCCGCTCCTACGTGCAGGCGGATATGGACTTCACTCCCGGTGTCACGTCGTTCATCGGCATGAACGGCCAGGGAAAGACCAACATCGTCGAGGCCATCGCCTACCTCGCCACGCTCAGCAGCCACCGAGTTTCCCAAGACGCACCACTCGTGCGCGCCGGTGCCGAGCACGCTGTGGTCCGCGCACGCATGTGTGAAGACGATCGATCGGTCTCCGTCGACCTGCAGATCAACCCCGGTGGTGCGAACAAGGTGCGCATCAACCGATCGGCGGCAACGCGGGCTCGCGACATTCTCGGCATCGTCCGCTCGATCGTGTTCGCGCCGGAGGACCTGTCCTTGGTGCGGGGCGAGCCGGGGGATCGTCGTCGTTTCCTCGACGAGATGACCATCCAGCGCCACCCTCGCATCTCGGGTGTACGCGCCGACTACGACAAAGTCCTGAGGCAACGCAACGCATTGTTGAAGTCCGCCGGTGGTCGAATGTCGTCGAGTACGCGTGAGACATTGTCCGCCTGGGATGAACAACTCATCGAATTCGGCAGCGACATCATCCGCAATCGCCAACAGTTCATCGAAGATCTACGTCCGAACGTTCAGCGCGCGTATGAGCGCATCGCCGGGAACGCACAGGTGGAGATTCGTTACCGACCATCGTCACCGTCACTCATAGACACCACCACAAACCCCTCCGCCACGATCGACGATATCCGCAACGCATTCACCACGGACGTGCATGCGCGCGTGGAGGACGAGTTCCGTCGCGGCGTCACTTTGGTGGGACCGCACCGCGACGACGTTGAGCTCGAACTCGACGGATTCCCCGTGAAGGGTTACGCATCACACGGGGAATCGTGGTCGATGGCGTTGTCCCTTCGACTGGGTGCTGCCGATGTGCTGCGCGCCGACGGCGTTGATCCGATCATCATCTTGGATGACGTGTTCGCCGAACTCGACACCGCACGTCGTCGGCACCTAGCCGCCATGGTGCACGTGAGCACACAGGTGTTCATCACCGCCGCGGTCGCCGAGGATGTGCCGCAGGAGTTGACCGGTGCGCGCTTCGAAGTGGTCAAAGGTTCGGTGAGTCGAGTGAGCACTGCATGAGCGACGAAGGCTTAGTGCGGGACGAGCACGAGATTCCAAACGCCGATCCAAACGCCGATCCAAACGCTGACGCCATGCGCGTCGCCGCCCGTGCGCTAGGGCGAGCGAAGCGCAGTGGAGGGAAGGAAAGCGGCGGCAAAGCCCCAGCGCGAGGCAAGAAGCGCAAGTCCGGTTCCTCACGAGATCCCCGACTAGTGGGGTCGGTCGTGGACGATTTCCTCGCCGAGCAGGGCTGGCAGGGATCGACGGCGATGGCCCGGCTGATCGAATCGTGGGCCGATGTGGTGGGCCCGGAGGTGGCCGAGCACGTGGTGGTCGAGTCGTGGGCTGACGGAGAGCTGGTACTCAAGGCCGATTCCACGGCTTGGGCCACTCAGGTTCGACTGCTCTCGGACACCCTTCTTCGGCAGATCCGCTCGGCCTTGAGCCCGGATACGGGCTCACCGGGAGAGGACCTGGTGCGGAGCGTGAGCGTTCGTGGACCCCAGGCCCCGTCGTGGAGGTCCGGTCCCCGGGTGGTCAAGGGGCGTGGCCCCCGAGATACCTATGGCTGACAAATCCGGCTGACTGGGGCGCGCCCCAACGCTCTCCGCAGCCCCTTCCGTGGCAGTCCAGGGGCTTTGCTGAGGGCTGAACCCCAGGTTTTCGTATGGGGCTACGAGACCTAGGGGTCGATTCGGTCTGCTACGCATTCTCGCCCCGATTCGGGGCAGGTCGGTGGCGCAGAATGTCCGACTCCGAGGATAGAATGACGTTTCGGCTTTCGGGGCTTTCCCAGCCCCTCCGGAGCCTGGCTTCGTTCCATGATCGAGGAGGCGTACGTGTCCTACGACGCAAGTGCCATCACCGTGCTCGAGGGTCTCGATGCGGTGCGCAAGCGCCCGGGCATGTACATCGGATCTACTGGCGAGCGGGGCCTGCACCACCTGGTTTACGAGGTGGTCGACAACTCCGTCGATGAGGCGATGGCCGGCTACGCCACCACCATCTCCGTGGCGATCCTGGCCGACGGCGCCGTGCGCGTCACCGACGATGGCCGAGGCATCCCGGTCGACGAACACCCGGTGGAAAAGCGCCCGGCGGTCGAGGTCGTGTTGACCGTGCTCCATGCTGGCGGCAAATTCGGCGGTGGGGGATACCAGGTCTCCGGCGGCTTGCACGGTGTGGGTGTCAGCGTCGTCAACGCGTTGTCCACGCGGCTCGATGTGGAAGTCCACCGCGACGGCTTCGTCTACCGGCAGACCTATGAACACGGCGTGCCCACTGCGCCCCTTGCCAAGGGAGAGAAGACCGACCGCACCGGCACGACCGTCACCTTCTGGGCCGATCCGAACATCTTCGAAACCACCCATTACGACTTCACCACCTTGTCACGCCGTTTCCAGGAGATGGCGTTCTTGAACAAGGGCATGACCATCGAGCTGGTCGATGAACGCACCACCGCGATTCGTGATGCAGACGATGTCTCCGAAGTCGAGGACGACGTCCGTGCAGTTCGTTACCGCTACGACGGCGGTATCGCCGATTTCGTGCGTCACATCAACGCGAGCAAGGGTGTGGCGAATCCGACGATCATCGAGATCGGAGCGGAGAACGACAAAGCCGGACTCAGCGCCGAGATCGCGATGCAGTGGAACACGACGTTCGCTGAATCGGTATACACCTTCGCGAACACCATCAACACCACCGAAGGTGGAACCCACGAAGAAGGCTTCCGCACCGCGCTCACCAGTTTGGTGAACAAGTTCGCGCGCGAGTGGGGAATCTTGAAAGAGAAGGACATCAACCTCACGGGTGAAGACATCCGCGAAGGATTGACCGCGATCGTGTCGGTGAAGTTGAAGGAGCCGCAGTTCGAGGGTCAGACCAAGACCAAGCTCGGCAACACCGAGATGAAGGCCTTCGTGCAAAAGATCGTAAATGATCAACTCGGTGCGTGGTTCGAAGCCAACCCGAGTGAGGGCAAGGAGATTGCACGCAAGTCGGTGAACGCCGCTGCTGCGCGTATCGCTGCGCGCAAGGCGCGTGATCTCGCCCGTAACCGCAAGGGCCTCCTGGGCGGCGCGGGCATGCCGGGCAAGTTGATCGACTGTTCGAGCCGCGAACCCGAAGAGTGCGAGGTGTTCATCGTCGAGGGCGACTCGGCTGGTGGCTCGGCTCGCCAGGGCCGCGATCCGCGCGTGCAGGCGATCTTGCCGATTCGCGGGAAGATCCTGAATGTCGAGAAGGCGCGCATCGACAAGGTCCTGCAGAACAACGAGGTTCAGGCGCTGGTTTCAGCATTGGGCACCGGCGTCCAGGAGGAATTCGATATCAATCGGCTTCGCTACCACAAGATCGTGCTGATGGCCGACGCCGACGTCGACGGCCAACACATCCGCACACTGCTACTCACCTTGCTGTTCCGCTTCATGCGGCCTTTGGTCGAACTCGGCTACGTCTACTTGGCGCAGCCACCGCTTTACAAGATCAAGTGGCAGCGCGAAACACCGGAGTTCGCCTACTCCGATCGTGAGCGCGATGCACTGATCGAGGCTGGGCAGGCCGCGGGCCGCAAACTGCCTAAGGAAGAGGCCGTCCAGCGCTACAAGGGCCTCGGTGAGATGAACGCAGATGAGCTATGGGACACCACCATGGATCCCAGCCAGCGAGTGCTGTTGCAAGTCACCTTGGACGACGCAGCGCAGGCCGACGAGATGTTCAGCGTGCTGATGGGCGAAGACGTCGAATCACGACGCAACTTCATCCAGCAGAACGCCAAAGACGTCCGCTTCCTCGATATCTGAACCCTTGACATCCGAATACGCGAACTGAATCAACCCACTAGACGGAGATCCACGTGCCTGACGAGATCGACATCATCGAAGAAAGCACCTCCGGTGGTTCACGGGTGGAGCCGGTCGACCTGCAAACGGAGATGCAGCGGTCCTATCTGGACTACTCCATGTCCGTCATCGTCTCCCGCGCACTGCCGGACGTCCGCGATGGTTTGAAGCCGGTGCACCGCCGCGTCTTGTACGCGATGTACGACGGCGGCTATCGCCCCGATCGCAACTTCTCCAAGAGCGCCCGCGTGGTGGGCGATGTGATGGGCAACTACCACCCGCACGG
>CAZQRR010000096.1:0-7402 GCA_964595675.1 uncultured Rubrivirga sp.
TGGCGGTGGCGGTGGGATTTGAACCCACGGTGAGGTTGCCCCCACACGCGCTTTCGAGGCGCGCTCCTTTGGCCGCTCGGACACGCCACCGCGGAGGAGATTACAAGGACTGCGCATGCGCGAAGGGGGCGGCATCTGCCGCCCCCTTCGAACTGGCGGAGGATAGGGGATTTGAACCCCTGAGGGCTATTAACCCAACCCGCTTTCCAAGCGAGCGCCATAGGCCACTAGGCGAATCCTCCGCAGAGGAGATTACCCGTCAGTGGCGCACCGCTTCGCAGGCCCCGTACCCTGGTGGACGACCCCCCGTGCGGTGTCACCTCGCTCAACCCCCCCAGGGCCGGAAGGCAGCAAGGGTAGGCGGGCTCTGTCAGGTGCGCGGGGGGTCCCCGTTTGCTCGCATTAGGGTCGGCGCATGTCCAGGGCCCTCTACCGCACGTATCGGCCAGCGCGGCTGGCCGATGTGGTGGGCCAGGAGCACATCACCGCGCCCCTGACGCGTGCGTTGGAGAACGATCGAGTTCACCACGCTTATTTGTTCTCCGGACCGCGCGGCTGCGGCAAGACCTCCACGGCGCGCATCATGGCTCGTTCGCTCAACTGCGAGAAGGGGCCAACGCCGGAGCCCTGCGGTGAATGCCAAAGCTGCGTGGATCTTGCCGCCGGGGGAGCGGGGTCTATCGACGTCATCGAATTGGATGCCGCAAGCCATGGCGGTGTCGAGGACACCCGGGACCTACGTGAACGGGCTATGTTCGCGCCTGCTTCCTCGCGGTACAAGATCTACATCATCGACGAGGCTCACATGGTCTCGACCGCTGGCTTCAATGCCTTGTTGAAGTTGGTCGAGGAACCCCCGGAGCACGTGCGCTTCATCTTCGCCACCACCGATCCGGACAAGGTTCTGCCGACCATCCGCTCGCGAACACACAACTACTCGTTCCGCCTTGTCGGAAATCGGGAACTACAAGACCACCTTGCGAAGATCTGCGAAGCAGAGGGAATCACTGCCGATCCTGCGGCTCTCGGGCTCGTCGCCCGCGCGGGGGCGGGCAGCGTGCGCGACTCGCTGTCCATCTTGGGTCAGGTGATTGCTGGGTCCGGTCCCGACGGCATCACGTATAGCGAAGTGGCCGACCAGTTGGGCCTCACCGATGCCGCACTCCTAGACGCAACGATCGATGCCATTGCCGATCGTGATGGCGCTGGGCTATTCGCGGTGGTCGAGAAGGTCGTGGAAGCAGGTCACGAACCGAGGCGTTATGTCTCGGACCTGTTGGAGCGTCTGCGCGATGTGATCGTGGTGCAAAGCGTGCCCGATGCGGCCGAACGTGGTCTGATCGACGCACCGGAGGGTGAGGTCGAGCAGATCGTTCAACAGGCCGCGCACCTGGGACCCGCAGAAGCAAGTCGCGCTGCGGAAGTCGTCAGCCAGGCCCTGGGGGACATGAAGGGCGCCACCGCACCTCGACTGCGTTTGGAGTTGATGGCTGCGCGTTTGCTGGTTCCGGCCGCCGAGGACACCCAGTTGGGAGCGTTGGCTCGGATCGAGCATCTCGAACGTTCTTTGGCCAGCGGTGATGCGGTCGTGCCTAGGCCAGCGAAGGTCTCACGCGCAACGAAGGAGTTAGGTGTCGACTCCGCTCCGACCGTTGAGCAGGTGCCACCACCTCCGCCACCGATATCGGCGGTGGCCCCCTCGAGCACGCCGCCAGCCAAACCCACAGTGCCCCCAGCGGTTGTTTCCACTCCCACGACCGACGACTCCGCTGCGTCGAAGCCGAAAGCGAAGAAGAAGGCCGATCCGAAAAAGCCTGCTGGTGCAGCGGCACTGGATTCTCTCAACATCGATGGCTTCGTCACGATGTGGCCGGCTGTCATGGACGCCTTGTCCGGGTACTCGCGCGTCGCGTGGATGGCCTTCAGTGGGTCGCAGCCGCTGTCCTGGTCTGATGGTGTCTTGGCTGTGGGGCTGGACAGTCAAGGCAAGGCGACGGGGATCGTCAACGGCGGCCACGATGAGGCGCTCAAGGGTGCGATCAGGGACGTGTTGCGGGTGGATGCCCGTATTGACGTGGTGCTTGCTCCGAATGCGGGCACATCCGCTTCTGTATCGCCGGTCAGCGCAGCCGTCGAACCCGACACCCCGAGTCGAGATGACGACAACGCCGACGACGTCACGGGTGTTGAGCTCGTGATGCGCGAACTCGGGGCCACTCAAATCGGTGAGATCGAGCACTGATGTACGAGGGCGCCGTCCAAGACCTGATCGACGAGTTGGGCCGACTTCCCGGTGTGGGTCCCAAGAGTGCGCAGCGCATCGCCTTCTATCTCCTCGCCTCCGATCAAGCCGATGTGCAACGCTTGGTGGATTCACTGGTGCACGTCAAGGAACGTGTGCGGTTCTGCGAAATTTGCGGGAATGTCGCCGAAGCTGAGAAGTGTCGGATCTGCATTGACGTCAAGCGCGATCACACGATCCTGTGCGTGGTGGAGGAGTCCAAGGACGTTGTAGCGATCGAACGGACCCGTGAGTTCCGCGGCCGGTACCACGTCCTTGGTGGATCGATCAATCCGATCGAGGGGATCGGACCGGAGGATCTGCGTATTCGGGAATTGCTGAGTCGCCTGGCCGACGGCTCGATCGCGGAGGTCATCTTGGCGACCGACCCGAATCTGGAAGGTGAAGCCACCGCTACGTACCTTGCGAGAACGATCGCGCCACTAGGCGTAGCCGTCTCACGGTTGGCGAGTGGTTTGCCGGTCGGCGGGGACTTGGAGTATGCCGACGAAGTCACCTTGGGTCGCGCCTTCGAAGGTCGCCGCCGCATCGAAACAGCATGAGACCTCAGACCGCTTAGGGTCTGCCCCGTGACCGATGAACTTTTCGGCTACGCCGTTGCAGGCGTCATTTCGTTGTCTTTGTCAGTGTTCTTCCGGCAGCGGGGATGGGGGATCGCGCTTCCACTCATCTTCGCTGGCGCAGTCATGGGCGTGCTGCCGATCGGTCCGACGGCTCCGCCCGAACCGGAGATCGTCCTCATTTTGATCTTGGCTCCGCTTGTCTTCGGCGAGGCGCTGGGCTCGTCCTATCTGGACCTGCGCAAGGTAAGTCGACCCGTGTTGGCGTTGGCGATCGGCTTGGTGCTCACCACCACCTTCGTGGTCGGGGGTGTGGTGAGCCTGTTTGTGGCCATGCCCCTTGCCATCGCCCTGGCGCTCGGTGCGATCCTCGCGCCGACGGATGCGGTCGCAGTGAGCACGATCGCCAAGCGTGCTTCGATTCCACGCCGATTGGTGTCGATCCTCGAGGGTGAATCCCTGGTCAACGATGGCACCGGCTTAACCGCCCTGCGTGTGGCCGTAGTCGCAGCAGTCGCCGGCAGCATCACGTTGGTCGACGCAGCAGGTGTTCTCGTTCTGGCTGTCGGTGTCGGTCTAGCCGTCGGTGGCCTTGCGGGCTTCGTGATGTCGTGGGTCCTTCGGCGTAGTCGTGATCTGGTTGCGGCCAATTCGCTCATCGTGATCGCACCGTTCTTGATCTACCTCCTCGCCGAACGATTCGATGGTTCGGGCATCCTCGCGGTAGTTGTTGCGGCCTTGTGGGTGGCCAGTTCCCAGCACTCCGATCCGGGATGGTCAGGACGTCTGCAGGGCACCACCGTGTGGCGGCATCTGACCTTCATCCTGCAGACGTTCGCTTTCTTCTTGGTGGGCCTGGAGATCCCCGATGTCCTGCAACGCCTCGATGATCAACAACTGCGTCTAGTAGGCGTACTGGTTCCGTTGGTGCTCGTGGCTCTCATCGTCACACGCGGTCTATTTGTGGCCGCCATGGTGGGAGTCCAGCGGACCCGCGAGCGGCGTGTCAAGGAAGGACGCGAGCGGCAGGCGCACCTGGGAAAGGAATCCGTCATCGTCGCGTGGGCGGGCGCACGCGGGCCGATCTCCGGACTCGCTGCCTTCTCGCTACCGCTCGTCACCACAGCCGGTGATGCGTTTCCCTATCGGGACGTGCTCCTGGCGACCACCTTCCTCATCATCGTGGTGACGTTGTTGTTGTCCTTGACCGTAGGACCGCTGGCGAATCGCTTAGGCGTGATCAGCGATGACGATTCGACACTGACAAGGGACTTGGATGCATCGCTCGCTCGCGCGGCGCTCGAGCGTTTGGATGACGCCATCGTGGAGGCCGACCGCGATGGGCATCCCATTCCCCACGATGTGATCGACCGCCTGCAGGAGGAACTTCAGCGTCGCATCGATCGAGGCCGATCTACGGCGGATACTTCGAAGACTCAGGAGATCGCGACGCGTCAAATGTTCAGTCTGATCCGGGCGATGGTGCAAGCCGAGCAGGAGGAATTGCTGCGGCTTCGCGACGAAGAAGGTCTACCCGACGCACTTGTGCGAACCAGGTTGCGGGAACTGGACCTGCGCCTGCAGGCTCTGGGTACCGAGCGCTAGCGTCCATCCATGGTCGATCCTTCGCTGAACGCACCACTGCTGGATGCGTGGCGTTCGGCGAAGGCGCGCCCTTCGTATTCGATGCAGATCCCCGGCCACAAGATGCGTTACGGGCAAGCCGACGCATCACTGTTCGCCGCGGACATTCTCGATGAATTGATTCGCGACGACATTCCGCTGCAAGGTGGTGCCGACGACAACGTGTTCAGTGGTCGTGTTCTGGAGAAAGCCGAGGCCTTGTGGGCGCAGGCGATCGGCGCCGATCATGCGCGCTTCCTAGTGGGTGGTTCGACCCAGGGAAACATCGCGGCGTTGACATCGGTGGTGGCACCCGATGTGACTATCTGCATCGATCGGACATCACATCGCAGTGCGCATGCGGGTCTGGTGACATCAGGGGCGAACCCGCGGTGGATCCTTCCCAGAATCCATCCGGAGTTCGGAGTGCCGATCGGTGTCGACCCGTCTTCGGTGGACATGCTCGGTGCCTATGCACTTTTCGTGACATCCCCGGCATACGTGGGAACCATGACCGACATCGCCGCGCTCGCGGAGTTGTGCCACGCCCAGGAATCGGTATTGATCGTCGATCAAGCGTGGGGTGCGCACCTGGATTTCCTCTCCGGCCAGGGTGCGCATGCTCAAGGTGCTGACGTCGTGACCACGAGCGTCCACAAAGCCCTCACCGGCTACTCCCAGACCGCCATCACATCATTGAAGGGACCGCGGGTCCTTCCTTCCACGCTCACCCACGGAGTGGACCTCACCGCCACCACGTCGCCGTCGGCCACGCTCCTTGCGTCCATAGACGCAACTCGACTCGCCATGCTGCGCGACGGTGCGGCGAAACTCGCCTTGATGCAAGAAGCGGTAGAGGAAGCCCGAATCGCGTTGTCGACCATCCGCGGGGTTGTTGCGTTGACGGCTGACCTCCTCGGCTGCCCCATCGATCCACTCAAGTTGACGATCTTCGTGCCGGAGACGGGAACCACCGGGGCGCGAATCGCAGCCGCATTGTGGGAGCGGGGTATCGGGGTGGAAGCAGCCGACGCCGACACGGTGATCATGACCGTGACCGTGACTGATCAGCCCGAGTACCTCCCAGCGCTGGTAGCCCAGATCGAGGAGATCGTCGAAGCGCAGCGGGGCGCTGCCCGCGCACCAGCACCGGCGGCAACCTGGCGGGTTCAACCCGATGTGGTCATGACCCCGCGTGATGCCTACTTCGCGCATCGTCGTCGCCTGCCCTTGAAGGAAGCGATCGGTGAGGTGAGCACTGAGCAGTTTTGCCCGTATCCACCTGGCGTCCCACTGCTTGCGCCAGGTGAGCGGATAACCGAGGAAGTGGTCGAGGCCATCGACTTCGCGGGTCGATCCACGCGCATGGCTTACTGCAGTGACCCCACGGCTCAAACCGTTGAAGTAGTAGACAGGGAAAAGGTGTCGTTGTGACCATTGCAGATTCGGGTGAGTTCGTCATCGCACCAGGTTCGGGCGATCCACTGACCGTCCGACGACTCGGGTTCGGCGCGATGCGCATCACCGGTCCGGGGATCTGGGGTTCGCCACCGGATGAGCAGCGGGCCATCGCTGTGTTGCGACGTGCGGTGGAACTCGGTGTCGACTTCATCGACACGGCTGATTCATACGGGCCGTACGTGAGTGAGGATCTGATTCGCGAAGCGCTCCATCCGTATGACGGCCTGGTCATCGCGACCAAGGGAGGACTGACCCGGCAAGGCCCGGATGAATGGGCGGCGGTGGGGCGCCCGGAATACCTGCGGCAGTGCGTCCAAATGTCGCTGCGCCGACTCGGCGTCGATCGAATCGATCTTTGGCAACTGCACCGCATCGACGATCGCGTCCCGCGCGAGGAACAATTCGGGGTCATCCGGGAAATGCAGCAAGAGGGACTCATTCGCCACGTGGGGCTGTCGGAAGTAAGCGTCGAGGACATGATTCAGGCCGAGGAGTACTTCCCTGTCGCCACCGTGCAGAACTTGTACAACGTCGGCAATAGGCAAGGTGAGACCCAACTCTTGCATTGCGAAAAGGTCGGCGTCGGCTTCATTCCGTGGTTCCCTCTGGGGAATCGGGAACTATTGCAGCCAGATAGTCCCGTTGCAGTGATCGCCGAGCGGGAGGGCTGCACGCCTAGTCAAGTCGCGATCGCGTGGCTGCTGCAGCATTCGCCGGTCATGCTCCCTATCCCGGGTACGGGTGATCTGGCGCATCTAGAAGAGAACTGTTCGGTGGTGCACCTGTCGGAACGCTCGATGCTGGAGTTGGGCCAACTGGCCTAGGCAGCGCACAAGGTGGCGAGAACCGCCAGATCCGGATCCTCATCTGGTTTCACGTCGACGCCACTGAGCAACTTCGTGACGGTTCCGTCGGCATCGGCTTCCACCCAACCCCCGCGATGGTTCAGCCCCAGGTGGGGAACTCCGGGTAGCAGGATCGCACCGGAGGCGACGCCGTCGTTCTCCGGCGTGGATGGCACGGTCTCCGATGGTGGGTGCAGAACGAACACTGCCGGCGGCAGCGGGTTGGCAAGTGATCCCGGTGCCGGTGCGTCGGCTCCGATGACCGGACCTGCCCAGGCGACCAGTCCCACCGTTCCGGGGTGGGGGTCCTCGGGCAGATCGATTGTTGCGCGGAAGACAGTGGTGGTGGTCAAGAAGCCCGGCTGGGCAGCCACCTGCACCGTAACGGCGAGCAACTGCGTCCACTCGCGGGTGGTCTCGGGCCAGCGGCCGGACATGACGAAACCAGCGAGGGTCCGGTCCTTGCGATGGAACGGTGAGACTTCGATTCGCGACACCCGTTCGCCTCCTTCGACGCAGCACGAATAACACCGGTGTCCTTCGACCTGGGCGCAAATGTGCGACAGATGGGGCCTGGCACACAAGACCCCCCGAGTGCCAGGTGTCGCCCA
>CAZQRR010000097.1:0-3445 GCA_964595675.1 uncultured Rubrivirga sp.
GCATCGCCAGCGAGTTCACCGCTGGCGCCATCACGTACCTGATCGTCATGCGCCTGGCAGACAAGGGCCGGGGCGTGCAACGAACCGCCGAGTGGCTCTCGGCACTTCTTCCTCTCGCGGTGGTCGCCGGTTCGGTATTCCTGGCGCGACTTCCCGCTGCACAACCTCCCGCGAATGCGATGAACCCCGATGCCGAGCCGCTGCCTCCGTACTTCCACCTGACCTTGGTTCCGCTGCTCGTGGCATGGATCGGGGCCTTGGCGCTCGCCCAGGGTGGCATGGCCCGCGCGCTGTCCACCCGCGCCCTGGTGCTCGGAGGCTTCATCTCCTACTCGCTATACATGACGCACCTGGTGTGGATGGGGCTGTGGCGAGCAGGCATGGACGCCGCCGGCATCGAGGGCGGGCCGCTGTACGCGCTGAGTGTGGTGGCCCTCATCGGCGGAGCTTTGGTCATCGCCTGGTTGATGTGGAAGATCGTCGAGGAGCCCGCGCGCGAGTGGATGCGACGACTCGTGGGCACGAGACCGGTGCCCACCGAGGAGGCCGGTGAGGCGATAGTCGAAGAGCGAGAGAAGGCCGGGCGCGCACCGGATGCACCCATCGAGCCCGTGGCCGTACCGGGCGAGGACTCCCGCTAGTCGGCTCGGGGCTAGCTCAACGACAGCAGAGCGCGTACTTCATCGTCGGTGTCGGGCCTGATCTCCTGTCCGTTGGCGACCATGAAGAAGGCCGCATCCACATCGGTCCACGCAACATTCGCGATGTGCGACCACGCAAGGCGGTAAATGGCCAACTGACGGGGGTCGATAGCCGCGGTGCCACCGGTCTTCCAATCGACTACCTCGAACCTTCCGCCGATATCGAATACCGCATCCATGCGGCCATTGATGACCCGTCCACCTAGGACGATGGAGAACCCCTTCTCGACTGCGACCGGCTGCAATCCGGCATAGCGCGAGCGCAGAAAGGCCGATTTCAACTCCTCGAGTTGCTGATCGGTGGCGATGTCTGCATCGACGGCACCGGGGAGATCGTCGACGCCCCACAGCGACTGTTGTCCGAAAATCGTCTCCACCCATGCGTGCCACGTAACACCGCGACGGGCCGCCATCGAAGGCTGCCTCGGCATCGGCCGTGCCACGTCCAAGGCGAGTTCCTCGGGGTCCTTCAGGGCGCGGAGGAAAGTGCTCGCCCCCACGTGCGCACCGAGCCGAACCACTCGCTCGGCAGACTCCTGACGCGACTCCTCCGATAGGGCCACGAAGGCCTCGTACCAATGAGCCACACGCTGATCCCACAGATCACGATCCGACAGTGCACGATCCGACAGTGCACGATCCGACAGTGCACGATCCGACAGTGCACGATCCCGGATGTCACCGTCTGAATCGGAGGCGACCGTCAGCAGCGCTGGCGCGTAACTGAGGGTCGAATCCACCGAGCTTCGAACCGCGTCCGCGGCTTGCACGAAAAGTCCGTGACGCTGCTCATCTATCGGTGGCGGCCACGGCGTTCTTGCGAAGGAGACAGAAGGGTTCTTCGACGAATCCTCCGGCTCCGGAGCCCACGCAACGACTCGACAGCGCTCAGGATCGGACTCCTCAACCGCCTCCTTGATCTCGGTGAGGAAGCGATGCGGACCCCGGCTGGAGTCGGCACTGAATGCCCACCAATGCCCGGTGATGGTGATGGATCGCTCTGCTCGGGTAAGACCCACGTACGCCAGGCGTTCATGGTCGCGATCGATGAGCCGTTGCAGGCCTTCCTTGTATCGCTCATGCTGCTTGTTGAGCGAATCACCGCTGGAGTCCGGGAACACCGCAAGGTCCGGGGACGCGTCAGCGCGCAGCGGCCACGGCACGATGCTCGCTCCGGTGGTCCATCGACCTGGGGACTTACCTCCGGGGAATGCTCCTTCTGATACGAACGGCATGAACACGGTTCCGAATTCCAGACCTTTGGCGGCGAAGACCGTCATCAACTGAACGGCACCCTCCGCGGCCGGACGCGAATGGGAGATCGTGACGTCGAAGCGTTCGGCGTCGCGCAGACGGGTCAAGAATGCGCCCAAACCGATCCGACCTTCGGTGTCGGCGACGGCGGTGCCGAGGAGGAGGAAGTCGGCCAACGCTGCAGAGGATCCGCCGGTTGGATCGTTCAGTGCCGCCTCGACATCGACGCCTAGTAGGTGCATCGCGCGTGCAGTCAACTCAACGATCGACTCACCGCTGTTGGCGCGAACCTGAGCGATGATCGATGAGAGCTCGGCGAATGCGATCGATGCCTGCGATGAAAAGCGGGCTGGATCCCCTGGATCGGCGACCGCCTCGGACAGCGATACGACGTCGACTGGATCACTGCCGGCAACGGCTTCATCGAGTGCTGCTTCAAGGGTCTTTGCTTGGACCCGCCCCTTGCCACCGGCCAACTCCCGAGCACGACCGCCTAGTGCGGCAAGGTCGCGAGTACCGACGCGCCACCGGGCGCCCGTGAGCAGGCGGACCATCGACGCATTGGCCGTAGGCTCGTGTGCCACCTCGAGCAACGCGCGAAGGTCGGCGACTGCGGGGTCAGCCAGCAGCGCGGCTGCTCCAGTTACCTGCGTAGGAACTCCGAGACGCTTCAATGCCTGGTCCACGCGGCGGATGTCGGCGCCGGTGGTGCACAGCACGGCAACCGAATCTGCGAGACCAGCAGCCCGCCTTCCTTCAGCTGCGGCGTGGGCATCCTTGACGCTGTGGGCTACGTACTCGATTTCGTGGTCGATCGTCTCGAACAAGCCGACCGCGACGGATGCCGCGTCGGCCTCCTGGTGGGGAATGAGTGGCTCGGTCCCTGCATGCTCACTGCGCAGGTGCGTGGCAACGCGGTTGGCCACGTGCAGCACCGCCGGCCCGGAACGGCGATTCTCCGCAAGGGAGTAACGCCTGCTCGGCGAACCATCCGCCTGGGGGAAATGCACCCTGAACGAGTCGATGTTGTCCACACTCGCCCCGCGCCAGCCGTAGATGGCCTGGCATGGGTCGCCTACGGCCGTTACCGGGAAGCCCCGTCCGAAGATCGCCTGGAGAAGCAATCGTTGAGTGATGGAAGTGTCTTGATACTCGTCCAACAAGACGATGTCGTATCGACTACGCACTTCCGCAGCGACGTCGGGGAAACGTTCGACGATCTCTTGAGCCAGCCGAAGGTAGTCGGAGTACTCCCACAGATCGCGCCGAGACTTGTACGCCCGCCAGCGAAGGATCAATCGCGCGACGGTCATGCGCTGACGGGCGGCGTCGCGGATCTGCTTGCCGATGCCGCGCTCCGCACCGATCGCATCGAGTTGTTCCACCAATCGACGATCGTGATCGATCAGGTCGGTGGGATCGATGCCGAGTTCGCTCAATTCCCCATCTAGATCCAGGAGGTTCTCTGTGATCGTGGTGGTCTTCTTGCC